>NZ_JAWHOO010000015.1:36485-151965 GCF_032586855.1 Pseudomonas syringae group sp. J254-4
GCGGAGCGTCACCCACGGCATTCCCACGCTGGAGCGTGAGGAACGATGATCTCAACTATCGTGCGTGGCGCTTTTTCGGGGGCTGACTATCGTGCGACGCTCCGCGTCGCATGCCGTTCTGGACGCTCTGCGTCCTATCCTGAGAACTGCAGCGCGGCGCAAATCTGTGACGCGGAGCGTCACCCACGGCATTCCCACGCTGGAGCGTGAGGAACGATGATCTCAACTATCGTACATGGCGCTTTTTCAGGCTTTCACTATCGTGCGACGCTCTGCGTCGCATGCCGTTCTGGACGCTCCGCGTCCTCTCCTGAGAACTGCGGCGCGGCGCAAATCTATGACGCGGAGCGTCACCCACGGCATTCCCACGCTGGAGCATGAGGAACGATAGCTATCTAACTACCAGAGCAGCAAGCCTGCTCAACCCTCGGCAGGCTGCGACGCCAGGGCAACGGCGCGGAACATGGCGCGGCGCTTGTTCAGGGTTTCTTCCCATTCCAATGCTGGCACCGAGTCGGCAACAATGCCGCCACCGGCCTGCACATGCAGTTCGCCGTTCTTGATAACCGCAGTACGAATCGCGATAGCCGTGTCCATGTTGCCATTCCAGGCCATATACCCCACGGCGCCGCCGTAGACACCGCGCTTGACCGGCTCCAGCTCATCGATGATTTCCATGGCGCGAATTTTCGGTGCGCCAGACAACGTGCCAGCCGGCAGAATCGCCCGCAGTGCATCCATTGCCGTCAGCCCGCTTTTCAGTTGACCGGTGACGTTGGAAACAATGTGCATCACGTTGGAATAACGCTCGATAACCATCTTCTCGGTCAGTTTGACCGTACCGATCTCGGACACCCGCCCAACGTCATTACGGCCCAGATCGATGAGCATCAGGTGTTCGGCGATTTCCTTGTGATCGGACAGCAGGTCTTCTTCCAGCGCAAGATCAGCCTCTTCGGTGGCACCGCGAGGGCGAGTACCGGCGATTGGACGCACCGTGATCAGGTTGTCCTCGACCCGCACCAGCACTTCCGGCGAACTGCCGACGACATGGAAATCGCCGAAGTTGAAGAAGTACATGTAAGGCGTCGGGTTGAAGCAACGCAGTGCCCGATACAGATCGATGGGCGCGGCGCTGAAATCGATGGACATGCGCTGTGACGGGACGACCTGCATCACGTCGCCCGCGAGGATGTACTGCTTGATTGTGTCGACCGCAGCCTCGTAATCGCCCTGAGTAAAGCTGGAACGAAACACCGGGTCGGCGGCCGGAGGTCGGTCCAGGTCCAGCCCGCGACGCGGAGTGATCGGCTGACGCAGTTTATGCATCAGTTCATCAAGCTGCGCAACGCCACGTGCGTAGGCATCCTGTTGCGCCGGATCGACCAGCACGATGGCGTGCATCTTGCCCGCCAGGTTGTCGAACACCACGACCGCGTCAGACACCATCAACAGGATATCCGGCACGCCCAGCGGGTCAGGGTTAGGGCAGTTGGCCAGACGCTTCTCGACATAGCGCACACAGTCGTAGCCAAAGTAGCCCACCAGCCCGCCGTTGAAGCGTGGCAGCCCGGCAATCGTCGGTACGTTGTATCGCGCTTTAAAGGTCTCGACGAAGTCCAGCGGGTCTTCGACATCCAGGCTTTCGATCTCGACGCCATCGTGGGTCACGCTGACGTGATGGCCATGAACGCGCATCACGGTGCGGCATGGCAGGCCGATGATCGAATAACGCCCCCACTTCTCGCCGCCCTGAACCGACTCCAGCAAGTAGGAGTTGGGCTGATCGGCAAGCTTGAGGTAGATCGACAGCGGCGTGTCGAAGTCGGCCAGGGTTTCGCGGGCAAGCGGGATGCGGTTGTAGCCTTCAGCGGCCAAACGCAGGAATTCTTCACGGTTCATGAGCAACCTCGTGGTTTGAGGAAAAACGGTCAGTCAGGCAAACGTGCCGGCAGGCCGGCCAGGATCAGGTCAGGCGCGCCAACGCCAGCGGGCCAGGGCCTTGATGACTTTCATCCAGAGCTTGCGAGTGACCACCACGATGGATTCTCTTGAGGAGGGACGTTTGATGTCGGGCAACAGTATCTCAGCGTCCATGTCCAGGCAACCGGGAATCAGTTTGCGCAGATCATCGATCACCATCGCAGGGTTTTCCTCGGCAATCGGCCGCCCATGGTTGTAGCCATAACTCAACGCGACACAGGCAACACCGGCCGCCTTGGCAGCCTGTACATCACTGCGTGAATCACCCACGAACAGTGCTTGCGAGGCCGGAACACCCGCCATTTTCATTACGAAAAACAGTGCGGCAGGGTCAGGCTTTTTCTGCGGCATGGTGTCGCCACCGATGATCCAGCGAAAGAAACGCCCCAGCTTCATCTCATCCAGCAGCGGCGCGACAAAGCGCTCCGGTTTGTTGGTGATGAGAGCCATTTCGACGCCCATCTTCTGCAGCCATTTCAGGGTTTCACGCACGCCGGGGTAGACCACGGTGAACTCGTGCTTCTGGGCGTAGGCACGCATGAAGATTTCCAGGCCCTGCTCAGCCAGAGCATCATCGACACCACTGTGGTCGAGTTGGTTGGCCAGTGCGCGGCGTACCAGCACCGGAGCACCATTGCCTACCCAGGCACGGACCGATTCAAGCCCGGCTATTGGCCGGCCAAGTTCAGCCAGCATGGTATCCACCGCTACTGCCAGATCAGGGACCGAGTCCACCAGGGTCCCGTCCAGATCGAACATGATCAGCCTGGGCAACTTGCCTGCAAACAGCTGCTCAAAGCCGCTCATGCGCGGGATGCTGCCAGTTCTGCGCGCATTTTCTCGATCACTTCCCGGTAGTCCGGTGCGTTGAAAATGGCTGAACCGGCAACGAAGGTATCAGCACCTGCCGCTGCGATCTCACGGATGTTGTTGACGTTTACGCCACCGTCGATTTCCAGACGGATGTCACGGCCCGACGCATCGATCAACGCCCGCGCTTCACGCAGCTTGTTGAGCGTGCCGGGAATGAACTTCTGCCCGCCGAAACCCGGGTTGACGCTCATGAGCAGAATCATGTCGACCTTATCCATCACGTACTCCAGCAGGTTCAGCGGAGTTGCCGGGTTGAACACCAGCCCCGCCTTGCAGCCGCCTTCACGGATCAGTTGCAACGAACGATCAATGTGCTGGGTCGCTTCCGGGTGAAAGGTAATATAGGTGGCACCTGCCTCGATGAAATCCCCGATGATGCGATCCACCGGGCTGACCATCAAATGCACATCGATCGGTGCAGTAACGCCATATTTGCGCAACGCGCTGCACACCATCGGACCAATGGTCAGGTTCGGGACGTAGTGATTGTCCATCACATCGAAGTGGACAAAGTCGGCGCCGCTGGACAGCACGCTGTCGACTTCCTCGCCCAGACGGGCGAAGTCAGCGGAAAGAATCGATGGGGCAATAACGAAGGGCTGCATGACGCACCTGTTTGAGCAGAATCACGGTGCGCGGATTGTACGCCAAGCTTCGCCCGGAGCGGTAAGCCTCAAGCTGCACGCCAATGGATTCGCCTTGGCTGGCAGCTTGAAACTTGCGGCGCCCGGTTATTGAGCCGTTCGGAGTTTTTCACTACGCCCGCGTAACCACTCCAGTACCAGCAGCAACAGCACGGAGAAGCCGATCAGCAAGGTCGCGGCGGCAGCGATGGTCGGGCTGAGGTTTTCGCGAATGCCGCTGAACATCTGCCGAGGCAAGGTCGCCTGCTCCGGCCCGGCGAGGAACAGCGTCACCACCACTTCGTCGAACGAGGTCGCGAAGGCGAACAGCGCACCGGAAATCACCCCTGGCGCAATCAATGGCAGGGTCACGCGACGGAATGCAGTCAGCGGCGATGCACCGAGGCTGGCGGCAGCGCGTACCAGATTGTGGTTGAAACCCTGCAAAGTGGCCGACACGGTAATGATCACGAACGGCACGCCCAGTACCGCGTGGACCAGAATCAGCGAGGTGTAGCTGTTGCCCAGGCCCAGTGGCGCGAAGAACAGGTAACTGGCGACACCGACGATAACCACTGGCACCACCATCGGCGAAATCACCAGCGCCATGACCAGCGCCTTGCCGGGAAAGTTGCCACGGGTCAGGCCGATCGCCGCCAGCGTGCCGAAGCCCATCGCCAACAACGTAGCGGCCGGGGCAACGATCATGCTGTTCTTCAGCGCGCGCATCCACTCGGCAGAGTTGAAGAAGTCCTGATACCACTGCAACGAGAACCCTTGCAGCGGATAGACCAGAAAGCTGCCTGAATTGAACGACAACGGCACGATGACCAGCACCGGTAACACGAGAAAGAGCAGCACCAGCGCACAGATGATGCGCAGGGCGTAATACCAGATGCGTTCGATCGGCGATGTGTAGGGGTTCAACATGGTGACACTCCTCAGCTCAGACGCAGGCGGCTGGCGCCGACCAGCCAGCTATAAATCAGGTACAGCACGATGGTCGCCAAGAGCAGTAACCCGCCGAGCGCGGTGGCCATGCCCCAGTTGATGCTGGTGTTGGTATAGAAGGCGACGAAGTAGCTGACCATCTGGTCGTTCGGGCTGCCCAGCAAGGCCGGGGTGATGTAGTAGCCGATCGACAGAATGAACACCAGCAGACAGCCTGCACCGATCCCGGCGTAGGTCTGCGGAAAGTACACGCGCCAAAAACTGGTGAACGGATGGCAGCCGAGCGAAATGGCGGCACGCATGTAAGTCGGGGAGATGTTTTTCATCACGCTGTAGATCGGCAGGATCATGAACGGCAGCATGATATGCACCATCGAGATGTATACGCCCACCCGATTGAAGACCAGTTCCAGCGGCTTATCGATGATGCCCATCGCCAGCAACGCGCTGTTGATCAGACCGCTCGACTGCAGTAACACAATCCAGGCAGCCACCCGCACCAGAATCGAGGTCCAGAACGGCAACAGCACCAGAATCATCAGCAGGTTGCTCTGCCGCGCAGGCAGGCTGGCCAGCAGGTAAGCCAGCGGATAAGCCAGCACCAGGCAGATCGCGGTAATCACCAGGCCCATCCAGAAGGTGCGGGCGAAGATATCCAGATAGATTGACTGATCCGGGGTTGCAGGCGCCACTTCCCCAAGGTCGTCGATACGATGGTCTACCGCCGCAAGCAGGTAATACGGGGTGATGCTGCTGGTATTGCGGCGCACCGCCTGCCAATAGGCCGGGTCACCCCAGCGCTCGTCCAGCGCTTCGAGCGCTTCTTTATAAGAGGCCGGTTCAGTCTTGAACGGCAAGGCGCGAGCGGTCTTGCTCAGCAGGCTGCGATAACCGGCCAGTTCCATGTTCAGACGCTTGGACAGATCGCCCAGCGTGGAATTCTTGCGTGTTTCGGCCAGGTCCAGGCTCATTGCCTTGTAGACCGACTCGGGCGGCAGCCCTTTTCCATCCCACTTTTGCACTTCGACCACTGTGGTCGGCAGTGCAGTCACGACTTCCGGGTTGCCGACACTCTTATAGAGCAGCGCAGCAATCGGCACCAGAAACACTAACAGCAGGAAAATCACCAGCGGAGCGATCAATGCCTGAGCCTTCCAGCGGTTGACCCGCTCGGCGCGAGCGAGACGTTGCTTCAAGTTAGGGCTGGCGCCTTCAGTCAGGGGCACGGCGATGGCCATAGCGAACTCCGGAATCTTTCAACGAGAGGGCGCTCCCTACAGCAGAGAGCGCCCGGATCTGACGTGATGCAGCCTGTTTACTTGGCAGCCCAGGCAGTGAAACGCTGCTCAAGGGATTCGCCGTTGTCGGTCCAGAACGCTACGTCCATCTGCACCTGATCCTTGATGTTCTCAGGCGTGGTCGGCATGTTCTGCAGGGTTTCCTTGTCCAGCAGCTTGACCGCCTGGGTATTGGCCGGGCCGTAGGCGATATTCTGCGAATAGGTCTTCTGCTGCTCGGGGCTCAGCATGTAGGCGATGAACTTCTTCGCGGCATCGGCGTTTTTCGAGCCCTTCGGGATGGCCCAGGCATCGAAGTCATATACGCCACCGGTCCACACGACCTTGAGGTTGCTTTCCTTCTGCACAGCAGCGATCCGGCCGTTGTAGGCCGAGCTCATCACCACGTCACCGGAAGCGAGGTACTGCGGCGGCTGTGCGCCTGCTTCCCACCACTGAATGTTTGGCTTGAGTTCATCGAGCTTCTTGAACGCGCGGTCCTGGCCGTCTTTGCTGGCCAGCACTTTATAAACGTCTTTCGGCGCAACGCCGTCAGCCATCAGGGCGAATTCCAGCGTGTACTTGGCACCTTTACGCAGACCGCGCTTGCCCGGGAATTTCTTGGTGTCCCAGAAATCGGCCCAGCCGTTTGGAGCTGTGGCGACCTTGTCGGCGTTGTATGCCAGCACGGTGGACCAGACGAAGAAACCGGCACCGCAGGTGGTGATGGCGCCAGGCACGAAGTCAGCGGCATTGCCCAGCTGTTTCGGGTCCAGCTCTTCGAACATGTCCTCATCGCAACCACGGGCCAGTTCCGGCGATTCGACTTCTACCAGGTCCCAGGAAACGCTCTTGGTGTCGACCATGGTTTTGACCTTGGCCATCTCACCGTTGTATTCACCGGCGATGATCTTGCCGTTACCGGCCTTTTCCCACGGCGCGTAGAACGCCTTTTCCTGAGCGGCCTTGTTGGCACCGCCAAAGGAGATGACGGTCAGGTCGGTGGCTGCCATGGCCTGCGCGGCGCACATGAGGCCCAACGTGATGGCGGTGAACTTCAAAGACTTCAACATAGGTTCTTTTCTCCACGAGCAGTGTTGGTAAGCGATTGGGATGGGCGATCAGGTCGCCTCTGTTATTGCTTTTATCGGTAGATCAATGCACTTGCTGCAAGGGGTCGAGCGCGCGAACGTGCTCGACTTGCCAGCCGATGGGCACCACGTCGCCCACACTCAGGCCAGGGTCCAGTTCGGCAATCGGCTGTTTGACGAAGAAGTCGCTCTTGCCTGCTACCTCCAGACGCACGCGAACGTGGTCACCCAGGTAGATGAACTCAGCCACACGGCCGGAAAAACGGTTTGCACAATTCTCGCTGCGACCATTGAGGTTGATGCGCTCAGGACGGATCGACAGGGTCACCGGGCCGCCAGGCTGGCCGACGTTGATCGCCAGCGCATGCACTTTCTCGCCACGCTCCAGCTCGACCACACAGCGGTCGCCGTCCTGGCTGACCAGACGTCCATTGAGGCGGTTGTTCTCGCCGATGAAGTTGGCCACAAAGGTGTTCTTCGGCTCTTCGTACAGGCTGCGGGGCGGTGCGATCTGCTGGATCTCGCCCTGATGGAAGACGGCGACCCGGTCGGACATGGTCAGGGCTTCACCCTGATCGTGGGTCACGTAGACCACGGTCACACCCAGACGCTGATGCAGATGTTTGATCTCCATCTGCATGTGTTCGCGCAGCTGCTTGTCGAGGGCGCCGAGCGGCTCATCCATCAGCACCAGCTGCGGTTCGAACACCAGCGCGCGTGCCAGCGCCACACGCTGCTGCTGACCACCGGACAACTGCGCCGGGTAGCGATGCGCAAAGGTGTCCAGCTGGACCATGCCCAGCGCCTTTTTAACTTTCTCGCCAACATCGGTCTTGCTCATGCCACGCACCGACAGCGGGAACGCCAGGTTCTCGGCCACGGTCATGTGTGGAAACAACGCGTAATTCTGAAACACCATGCCGATGTCGCGCTTGTGCGGCGGCACGTTGTTGATGGCGCGGCCACCGAGGAGGATTTCACCAGCCGTCGGGGTCTCGAAACCGGCCAGCATCATCAGGCTGGTGGTCTTGCCCGAGCCGGACGGACCGAGCAGGGTCAGGAACTCGCCCTTGCGAATGTCCAGGTTGAGGTCTTTGACGATCAGTGCTTCGCCGTCGTAGCTCTTCTGCACACCACGAAAGCTGACCAGAACATCATTTGCTCCAGCGCTTGTATCGACGTCGCTCATTACCCACACCTTTGTTTTGTCTGCGTGGGCTCAAGCCTAGAGCAGCCTGAATGCCCCGCAAATCGGCAGCCGGGAGAGAATCGCCTAGGCCGGCTGGAAGGCGGGGGGTAGGGATTGCCCTACAGCGATGGCGCGATTGAGTATGTGAGTGAGCCTGATCGTTCCGCACGCTCCAGCGTGGGAATGCAGTGCGTGACGCTCTGCGTCACAAAAGAGGACGCGGAGCGTCCAGAACGGCATGCCGACGCGGAGCGTCGCACGATAGTTGTGAGTAGAGCACCGACCCGACACTCAACTGGAGTGTCGTTTTCAGACTCAGAATAGCTTGTGCTCCATCGCGTATTTGACGAGATCGGCCAGTGAGTTGAGTTTCATTTTCTGCATCAGCCGCGCCTTGTGGGTGCTGATGGTTTTGCTGCTCAGGGCCAGTTGCTGAGCGATGTCGTTGACGTTGGCACCCTGCGCCAGGCGCTCGAACACCGAGAACTCGCGCTCCGACAACAATGAGTGCAAAGGTCGGCTATCGGTCAGGCCCACTTCAAAAACCATGCGGTCGGCGAGGTCAGGGTCGATATAGCGCCCGCCTGCCGCGACCCGACGAATTGCCGTCAGCAGCAGCGCCGGGTCGCTGTCCTTGGTGGCATAACCTGCGGCGCCGACTTTCAGCGCACGTGCCGCCATCTGCGCTTCATTGTGCATCGACAGCACCAGAATGGCGGGCGGACTGGCCAGTGCGCGAATCCTCGGAATCGCCTCAAGACCATTGACGCCGGGCATGGAGATATCCAGCAAAACCACTTCGCAAGTCACATGACGCAAGGTTTCGAGCAACTGCTCGCCGTTGCTGGCCTCACCGACCACTTGCAGGTCTCTGGCCAGACCAATCAGTTGCTTGATCCCTTCACGCACGATGGTGTGGTCTTCGGCTACCAAAACACGAATCACTGGCTTCGCTCCTGTGCGACGGGGTCCAACGGGATGTAGGCGCGCAAGGTTGTGCCCTCACCGGCCTCGCTGTCCAGCTCCAGTCTGCCGCCGAGCATCAGCACCCGCTCGCGCATCCCGACCAGACCGAATGAAACCACCCTGCCCGACTCGACGACAAACCCCTGCCCGTCATCGGCGATGGTCATGCACATCACGCCATCCTGCAACGTCAGGCTGATTTCCACCGTGTGCGCCTGGGCGTGGCGCATGACGTTGGTCAGCGCTTCCTGAAGAATCCGGAACATGCCTGTGGCTCTGGCATCGCTAAGCACTGGCAGGTTGTCCGGCACCTGCACCAGACAAGGGATTTGCGTGCGCGCCTCGAAACGGCGTGCCTGCCACTCGATGGCCGACGCAATGCCGGCGTCGAGAATCGGTGGCCGCAATGCCGTGGCAACATCACGCACCAGTTGAAACAGTTGAGCGATAAGACGCTTCATGCTGTCCAGTCGCTCACCAAGGCCAGGGTCCAGGTCAGCATAGGCCAGCTCGCACATCGACGTTTCCAGCTTCAGCACCGTCAGCATCTGCCCCAGCTCGTCATGCACCTCGCGGGCAATACGCGCCTTCTCTTCTTCACGCACGCTTTCCAGGTGCGCTGACAATTCACGTAGCTGATCATGCGCGCGGCGTCGTTCACTGGCATCACTGAGAAACACCACCAGGTATTCCGCCTCACGAAAGCGCAGGAAGCTCAACGAAACATCGGTAGGCAGAAGGCTGCCATCAGCACGCAGACAATGGGTCTCGAACACCTGAGGGCTGTCTTCAAGAGAGCGCGCGTTCTTCCACAGGTTGAGCCAGCGGTCCATATGCAGACCGGGCTCGAAATCAATCAGCGGGCGCTCGACCACCTGTCCCGGCGCGTAGCCGAGCATGGATTCCGCCGCCCGGTTGGCGTAACGCACACGACTGTCCCAGTTAACCCAGAGGATGCCGACGGTGCTCTGGTCGATGGAGAATTGCGCCAGACGCAGCGCCTCCTCACCTTCAACGCGACGGGCAAGCTCTTCACGCGCGCGCAGCAACTCCTGCTCCTGCGCCTGCTGCTGGCGACGCTGCCAGACCACGATCGCAAAACAGGCCAGCAGCATCACCAGCAGCAGAATGCACAGGTTTTTCCAGAGCTTGGTCGACTCGATGAAATGCGATGGGGTGAGCGGCATCCAGCGCGCGTGCAGTTGCTCAAGCTCTTTGGCAGGAATCGCGCGCAACGCTTCGCTGACGATGGCGGCCAGCTCAGGCATGTCACGGCGCGAAGCCACGCGCAACAATTGCGGCAGCCCGATATCCCCCACTACCGCCAGCCCGGCAAATTCCGGCTCGCGGAGCAGGCGGCTGAGCTGCGCTTCGTCCACCACGGCATAGCGTGCCTGCTGACTGAGCAGCAATTGCAGCGCCTGACGCTCCAGCGGCACGCCTTGCAGGTTCAGGTGCGGGAAGTTGCTGCGCAGGTAATCGGCGGCAGGGCCTGGCATGCGCACAGCAACCCGCGAAAGGCTGTCGAGTTTCTCGAGGTCCACGGTAGTGCTGCCATCGCGTTCGCCGATCAACAGTTGCGAAACACGCAGGTACGGATCGGAAAACAACCACAGACGCAGGCCTGCCGGGGTCTGCATCAAGCCAGGCGCAACATCGATTTCACCATTGGCCAGGGCCTTCTCAAGCGCCGCCTGATCAGGAAAGTTTCGCCACAGCAACTCGACCGGCAGCGTCGAAGCCAGCGCATTCATCAGATCGACATTGGCTCCGGACAACTGCTGCAAGCGTTGATCGAACTGGGCGTAAGGCGCACGCAACACCAGACCCACCCGCAGCGGACCGTGCTGGTCGAGCCAGCTACGCTGTGCTGAACTCAACTGCGCAGACGCAGGCATTTGTGGCTCGTCAGCCTGCGTAATGGCCATCTGAACCATCAAGAGCAAAGCCAGGCAGCCGATAAAACCGGTGCGCAGAAGACCAATCATCAATGTGTCGCTCTCGTGTGTTCGTATGACGGCCATATGCCGCGCAGGCTCAGGCCTGACAAAAGCCGATCAACCCATTAGGCTGCCGGGATAGTTTCTGGCTTGGAATATCCGATGTCCTACACCTTTCGCGCAACGTTTCCTGCATTGTTTCTGTCATTGGTCCTGCCTTGCGCACTGCCTGTACTCGCAGCCGACCCGGCCCCGGCGAAAGACGCTGCTGCCGAAGCGCCGGTAGAACGGGCACCGCTGCTCAGCCGCTCACAGGAAGACGCGATAGCGCTGGAGCGTCAATTGCCTCGCGAGGATCAGCAGCAGCTTCAGGCGGGTGACGAAAGCTTTCTCGCCCTCTGGAAGCCCGCAAACAGTGACGCCCCCCAAGGCGCGGTGATTATTGTGCCTGGCGACGCCGAGTCACCGGACTGGCCGGATGCCGTCGGCCCGTTGCGAAGGAAGTTTCCGGATGTCGGCTGGTCAAGCCTGAGCATCACCCTGCCGGATGCGATGGACAACAGCCTGGTGCCACGCGAGCCCGACGCCGCCCCGACCGACGCGAACGCTGCCAAACCCAAGGAATCCCCCAAGGACGCCAGTCCGAAAGCGCAAGACCCGGCAGCTGAAGCCGAGGCCCTAGCTGCCGCAGCAACCGCAAAGGCAGCTGCCGACGAGGAACTCAACAAGGCTCAGGCGGAGCGCATCTTCGCGCGGATCGAAAGCGCGATCAGCTTTGCGCAGCAGAACAAGGCCCGCAGCATCGTATTGATCGGCCATAGCAGCGGCGCCTACTGGGCAGCCAGATTCCTCAATGAACGCACATCGCCTGCCGTGCAGAAGCTGGTGATGCTTGCTGCGCGCGAGCCGGTAAATGCTGCGCCTTCGCTGCTGGACATGGTGCCTCAGCTCAAAATAAAGACCGCCGACTTCATCTACAAAAACTCGCCGGACCAGGCCGCCAAAGCACGCCTGCAGGCCAGCAAACGCGCCAAAGGCCCCGGTTTTACGCAGATTGGCCTGATCAATATCGTAGGCAATGAAGATACCGAGCAAGAACAACTGTTCCGCAGGGTTCGTGGCTGGATAGACGCCAAGGAAGAAAAATAAGCTTCACGCCAAGCACCCGACGCACGAGCAGGCTCAGTTGAACCCGCGTCGGGCCTTCACCACCCGATAGGCGTTATGCAACTGGCTGGTCTTGTCGGTCGCCAACCGCACTTGCTGAGGGTTGGCACCCGAACCGGCAACCTTGTCAGGGTGATGCCGACTGAGCAGCCGGCGGTAGGCGCGCTTGATGCTCGACGGGTCGGTGTCCGGTTTTATTCCCAGAAGCGTCATCGCACTTTTGTAGTCATCCCCGCTGCTGACCGGCGAACGCTTCATCGGGTCGTGATCGGCAGCCAGCGCCTCGACTTGTGGCCCTGTCCAGCCAAGCCACATGCCCCATACCCCGATCAGCTCACGCTCGACCCGGGAAGCCTTGCCATCCGCCCAGGCCATGCGCCAGCAGGCACGCAACAGCTCCTCGGCGGTGTCCGGCTGCCCGTGCAGGCCGCGCAAATAACTGCGCAGCCCGTCGGCACCATCACGACCACGCTTGAAGGCGTTGATGGCGCGCAACTGATCCGCCTCGTTCAGGTTCAGACGGCGCATTTCGGTACGGGCCTGATGAATATGGCTGGCCAGGACACGTCCGTCACTCTTGGCCAGACGGCCCAGCAATACAAACAGCAGGCCATCCGCAGGTATCGCCGCCCGCCCGCCCAGACGCTCACGCAGGTGCGCCCAGCTCTGCAGCTTCAGGCGACGATCCAGCGCCTGCCCCAATAGAGCACCCAGCATCGCGCCCGGGATGCTGGCAATTGCATAGCCGACACCCGCGCCGATCAATGTGCCAGGCCAAAGCATTCAGCGGGTCTCCGCAAGCAACTGCTCGACTTCTGCCAGGCGCTCGTGAGTGCCGACATCGACCCAACGCCCTCTGTGGTGCTCACCCGTTACCAGGCCTTGATGCATGGCCTCACGCAACAACGGCGCGAGTTTGAACGCACCGGGCTCACAGTCGGCAAACAACTGTGGATGCAGGATGGCGATACCGCTGTAGGTGAGCCGCTGACCTGCCGAATCGTCATCGCGCACCTGCCCGTCAACCAGCGAGAAATCGCCAGTGGGGTGATGTGCCGGGTTATCGACCAGCACCAGATGCGCGAGACCGGTAAGCGGCACGCGCAACGCGCTGAAGTCATAGTCCGTCCAGATATCCCCATTGATCACCACAAAGGGCTCAACGCCCAGCAATGGCAATGCCCGATGAATCCCGCCGCCTGTTTCCAGCGGCTGGCCCTCGGGGGAATAACGGATACTCAGGTCGAAACGCTGACCGTCGCCCAGATAATCCTCGATCTGCTGCCCCAGCCAGGCATGGTTGATGACCAACTGGTGAAACCCGGCTGCGCGCAAGGCGTTCAGGTGGTACTCGATCAACGGCATCCCCCCGGCACGTACCAACGGTTTAGGCGTGTGCAGGGTCAACGGGCGCATTCGCTCGCCTTTACCGGCGGCGAGAATCATCGCTTTCATGCAGTCCTCTTCAACACAATCAGGTTTCTTTCAAAATGGCCGTTTTTCAGGCCGTCTCTGCCGTATCAGACAGCGGTCTCTACCGGTTGCTGCAGACTGGTGAGCAACTGCCCGAGCTGAGCAAGCTCGGGGCGGCGCGACAGAACTGCCTCTATATAAGCGAAAAAGCGCGGAACGTCTTGCAGATAGCGCGGTTTTCCATCGCGGTGGCAGATGCGGGCAAAAATACCGATCACCTTCAGATGGCGCTGAACACCCATCAGATCACTGGCGCGCTCGAAGGCGGCAAAATCCTCCTGCACCGGGATACCAACGGCGCGTGCCTGATCCCAGTAGGTCCTGAGCCAGTCGCTGACGCGTTCTTGTGGCCAGCTCAGGAACGCGTCCTTGAACAGGCAGGTCACGTCATAGGTGACCGGGCCGTAGACAGCGTCCTGAAAATCCAGCACGCCTGGGTTGGGCTCGCTGATCATCAGGTTTCGCGGCATGTAGTCGCGATGCACCAGCACTTTGGGCTGCGCCAGAGCGCTGTTGATCAACAACTCGCTGGCCTGCTGCCAATCGCTCAGTTGCGCCTCGTCCATCTCGATACCCAGGTGGCGCTTGACGTACCACTCGGGGAAAAGCTCCAGCTCACGACGCAGCAACGCGACGTCATAGCTGGGCAGCGGCGCGTCCATCGGCAATTGCTGATAGGCCAGCAACGCCTGGATTGCATCGGCGAACAAGGCATCGGCATTGTCAGCGTCAATCACATCCAGATAGGTCTGACGACCAAGATCATTGAGCAGCAAAAAGCCTTGCGTCAGGTCTTCGGCATAAATTTCCGGAACATTAATGCCCGACTTTTTCAGTAAATGAGCGATATCCACAAACGGTTTGCAGTTTTCCTGCGGTGGTGGCGCATCCATCACAATAAAAGTTCGGCCAGCGCCCTCCCAGCGAAAATAACGACGAAAACTTGCGTCACTACTGGCCGCAGTCAATGTGGCCGGGGGTACAGCGCCCCAATTTTGCGCCGCAAACAGCGCTGGCAACTGCTCATCGAGCCAAACTTTCAGGGATTGCAGGCGTATATCTTGATCTGACATTACAAGGGTCTCCGACGGCGCTAGCCGTCAAGCGGGTCATGCTTTATTATCCGGAATCTTTTTCAGCCCATCGAGAGGCGTGCGGCCCCCCCGCGGGCAGATGGCGCGCAGGAAGCCCGGACTAATAAGATGGCATTGAAATCCCCCGCGTTTCGTAAAAAATTTCCGTTGCTCGTAACCGGCAGTCTGCTGGCGATGCAACCTCTGGCCACTCAGTTCGTGGTCGCCGCGGAACAGTATGACTGCTCAGTCTCTGCTTCGGGTGCCTGGAACTGTGCGCCGAAATCCAATGCTGCTGCAGTGGACCTGCCTCCGCGCCCCGTGCATGACACGACGTCGGTCAGTTCCAACGGCACAGTCACCTCGCAAGGCACCTCTTCGGGTGAGCAGGTTGCAGGTACGCAACTGGTTACCGAAGCCAAGGGCAAAGGTCTGAGGTCGCGTAGTGCTGACTACAGCCACCTCGATTGGGTTCCTCGCGAAAAGCTGACCGCAGCACAACTGGCCGAGACCGGTCCGTATTGCTCGGGTGCCTACGTCGAGCCGATCCGCCCAGGCATGGACGACAAGACGCCGATGAAAGACGCGCCTATGTTCGTCGGAGCCAAGGCTTCGCGTTACGAACAGGAAGCGCAGGTCGCGACGCTGGCAGGTGATGTGGTGTTGCGCCAGGGCAGCATGCAGGTACAGGCCCAGGAGGCCGCACTGCATCAGGCCGAGAACCGTGGCGAGCTGAACGGCGATGTCCGTCTGCGCGACAACGGCGCGCTGATCGTCGGTGACAAGGCCGAGTTGCAACTCGATACCGGCGAAGCCCGTGTCGACAATGCCGAGTACGTCCTGCACAAGTCGAACATCCGCGGTAACGCCCTGTACGCCAAGCGTGCAGAGAACGCGATCATCCGTCTCAAGGACGGTACCTACACCTCGTGTGAGCCGAACAGCAACGCCTGGACGCTCAAAGGCAACAACATCACGCTGAACCCGGCCACCGGCTTTGGTACAGCGACCAACGTTACCCTGCGGGTCAAGGACATACCGGTTCTGTATACGCCGTATATCTACTTCCCGATCGACGACCGTCGTCAGTCCGGTTTCCTGCCGCCGTCCATTGCGGCAGGCGGCGATAACGGTTTCACGCTCGTTACTCCGTACTACTTCAACCTGGCACCGAACTACGACGCCACGTTGTACCCGCGTTACATGGCTGACCGCGGCCTGCTGATGGAAGGCGAGTTCCGCTACCTGACCAAAGGCAGCGAAGGCCAGTTTGGCGGCGCGTACCTGAACGACGAGAATGACGACCGCAAGCTTCAGTCGGACTACGACAAGACTCGCTGGATGATCAACTGGCAGCACAAGGGCGGACTTGATACGCGCTGGCTGACCCAGGTTGATTACACCGACATCAGCGACCCGTATTACTTCCAGGATCTGGAAACCGATCAGATCGGCGTTAAACGGACGGACTTCCTCAACCAGCAGGGATCCCTGACCTACCGTGGCGACAGTTACGTGGCAACGCTCAACGCCCAGGCTTACAAGCTGGCGACGGTCGCGAACATCACACCTTATAACCGCCTGCCACAGCTGACGCTTAACGGCACCTTGCCGTACAACCCGGGTGGTCTGAAGTTCGATTATCAGACAGAAGCTGTCCGTTTTGAACGTGATCTGCGCAGCGGCGCGTTCATTGATGAAGATGGCAACTCCGAGACACGCCTGGACAACAACATCTCCGGCCTTGCCCGGGCAAACGGGGACCGCCTGAATCTGGCGCCGTCCGTCAGCCTGCCAATGAACTGGACCTATGGTTTCCTGACACCGAAGCTTAAGTACGTCTACACCCAGTACGCGCTGGACCTGGACAGTAAGGGCAAAAGCTCGCTTCTGGCTGGCGAGGAATACAGCAGTAGTCAAAGCCGCAGCGTGCCGATCTTCAGCGTCGACAGCGGCCTGTACTTCGACCGCAACACCAACTGGTTCGGCAAGGATTACCGTCAAACCCTGGAACCGCGCCTGTTCTATCTCTATGTACCCGAGAAAGACCAGACCGACATCCCGGTATTCGACACCAGCGAAAGCACATTCAATTATGCCTCGCTATTCCGTGACAACCGCTTCACTGGTTCCGACCGCATCGGCGACGAGAACAAGCTGTCGCTGGGTATCACCAACCGCTGGATTGAAAGCAACGGCTTTGAACGCCAACGCTTCAGCATCGGTCAGGCGCTGTATTTCGAAGACCGCAAGGTGCAGTTGCCTGGCGTGGTGTTCGCTGACCGTGATGATGCGCGTTCCAACGTTTCGCCTTATGCACTGGAATACGAATACCGCTTCAACCGCGACTGGCGCTTCAACTCCGATTTCAACTGGGATCCGGACAGCAAGAGCACCCGTTCGGGCAGCGCAATGTTCCATTACCAGCCTGAAGACAACCCGAACAAGATCGTCAACCTCGGCTATCGCTATCGCAACGACCAGATTCGTTACGACGAAAGCACTGGCCGCTGGATCGTGGGCGGTGGCGACTACGGACGTCCGGGCGATGCCAACTACGTGAAGGACTACTACAAGATCCAGCAGCACGATTTCTCGGTCATCTGGCCAATCGTGCCGCAGTGGAGCCTGATCAGCCGCTGGCAGTATGACTACAACCGTGCGCGCACCATCGAAGCTTTCGGCGGGTTCGAGTACGACAACTGCTGCTGGAAAATGCGTCTGGTCAACCGCTACTGGGTCGATTACGACGAGTTCAGCCAGGCAGCGCCTCAGAACGAGAAAGGCGACCGCGGCATATTCCTACAAATCGTGTTGAAGGGGCTCGGCGGTGTAACTGGCGCCAAGGTAGACAGCTTCCTCGACAAAGGCATTCAAGGTTATCGTGAACGTGAAGACCAAGCTTTCTGATTGTCTGCGCCCGCTGATGCTGGGCGCGTTACTCCTGAGCGGTGCAGTGCATGCTGCGGTTCAACCTCTGGACAGTATCGTGGCCATCGTCGACAACGACTTGATCATGAAAAGCCAGATGGACCAGCGTGTACGTGAGGTTCAGCAAACCATTGCCAAGCGCGGCTCTGGCGTACCTCCTGCGGAAGATCTGCAACGGCAGGTTCTGGATCGTCTGATTCTGGAAAACCTGCAGCTGCAGATGGGCGAACGGTCCGGCATTCGTGTCTCCGACGACGAACTCAATCAGGCCATCGGCACCATTGCCCAGCGCAACAACATGAGCGTGGAGCAGTTCCGCGCCGCACTGGCTCATGACGGCTTGTCCTATAACGATGCACGCGAGCAGGTGCGCCGGGAAATGATCATCAGCCGTGTGCGTCAGCGCCGGGTAGCCGAACGTATCCAGGTATCCCAGCAGGAAGTGAAAAACTTCCTCGCCTCTGATCAGGGCAAGGCTCAGTTGTCTGAAGAGTTCCACCTGGCAAACATTCTGATCGCAACGCCTGACAGCGCCTCTTCGGATGCCATCCAGGCTGCTGCGGTCAAAGCCAAGGGCATTTATGACCAATTGAAGAAAGGTGCTGACTTCACCCAACTCGCAGCCACCAGTTCCTCCAGCGAAAATGCACTGGAAGGCGGTGACATGGGCTGGCGCAAGGCTGCGCAACTGCCACCGCCGTTCGGTGACATGCTCAGCGCGATGCCTGTCGGCGACGTGACGCCTCCAGCGCGCACGCCGGGCGGTTTCATTATCCTCAAGTTACTGGAAAAACGTGGCGGCCAGGGGCAGGCACAAATGCGTGATGAAGTGCATGTGCGTCATATCCTGATCAAACCGAGCGAAATCCGTAACGAAGAAGAGACCAAGCGTCTTGCCGAGAAAATCTACGACCGCATCCAGAATGGCGAAGACTTCGCCGAACTGGCGAAAAGCTTTTCGGAGGATCCGGGCTCGGCACTCAATGGCGGCGATCTGAACTGGGTTGATCCGAACTCTCTGGTTCCGGAATTCCGTCAGGTCATGAACGAAACGCCACAAGGCGAATTGTCCAAACCGTTCCAGACCCAGTATGGCTGGCATGTTCTCGAAGTACTCGGTCGTCGCTCCACGGACGCTACCGACCAAGCTCGTGAACAGCAGGCGTTGAACGTACTGCGTAACCGCAAGTACGACGAAGAGCTGCAAACCTGGCTGCGTCAGATCCGTGACGAAGCCTACGTTGAAATCAAACTCCCTGGCGCGACCCAGGCTGCGCAGTGAAACCCAAGCGTTTCGCCCTGACACCCGGCGAGCCGGCCGGCATAGGCCCTGACCTTTGCCTGCTGCTCGCCACGCAGCCTCAGCCATACCCTCTGATCGCCATCACCAGCCGTGACCTGCTCCTTGAGCGGGCCGCGCAACTGGGTGTGGCGGTCAGTCTGCTTGACGTCACCCCTGATTCGCTTCCCGACCTGCCTGCGCCTGCCGGCAGCCTGTATGTCTGGGATACGCCCCTGGCAGTTGCGGTAGAAACCGGTGTGCTGAACAAGGCCAACGCAGCGTTCGTGCTGCAAACCCTGACTCGCGCTGGCCAAGGCTGTCTCGACGGGCTGTTCAGCGGGATGATTACTGCCCCGGTGCACAAAGGCGTCATCAACGACGGCGGTATCGCTTTTTCCGGACACACCGAATTTCTTGCCGAACTGACCCACACCGAACAGGTGGTGATGATGCTGGCGACCGGCGACCTGCGCGTGGCACTGGTGACCACGCACCTGCCGTTGCGCGAAGTGGCTGATGCCATAACACCGGACCGACTGGAGCGCGTGACACGCATCCTGCATGCCGATCTGGTGAACAAGTTCGGCATTGCCCACCCGCGTATTCTGGTCTGCGGCCTCAACCCTCATGCTGGCGAAAGCGGGCATCTGGGCCGAGAGGAAATCGACATCATCGAACCGACTCTGGAGCGCCTGCGCAGCGAGGGCCTGGACTTACGCGGCCCACTGCCTGCCGACACTCTGTTTACCCCCAAATATCTGGAGCACTGCGACGCAGTGCTGGCGATGTACCACGACCAAGGCTTGCCCGTGCTGAAATACAAAGGTTTCGGCGCAGCAGTCAATGTGACGCTCGGCCTGCCGATCATCCGCACTTCTGTCGATCACGGCACGGCGCTGGATCTGGCTGGCAGCGCGAACATTGATACCGGCAGCCTGCACGTTGCACTGCAAACCGCCTACCAGATGGCCGAGACCCATTCATGACCGAGCAATACCAACACCGGGCGCGCAAGCGTTTCGGGCAGAACTTCCTGCACGACGCAGGCGTTATCGACAAAATCCTGCGCGCCATTCGTGCCAAACCTGAAGACCGGCTGCTGGAAATCGGACCGGGCCAGGGCGCACTCACCGAAGGGCTGCTCAACAGCGGCGCGCAGCTGGACGTGGTCGAGCTGGACAAGGACCTGATCCCGATCCTCACCGGCCAGTTTGGCAACAAGCCGAATTTCAACCTGCATCAGGGTGATGCACTGAAGTTCGACTTCAACAGTCTGGGCGCCGAACCGCGCAGCCTGCGTGTCGTGGGCAACCTGCCGTACAACATCTCGACGCCGTTGATTTTTCATCTGTTGCAGAACGCCAGCCTGATCCGCGACATGCACTTCATGTTGCAGAAGGAAGTGGTCGAGCGCATGGCTGCAGGTCCGGGCGGCGGTGACTGGGGTCGCCTGTCGATCATGGTCCAGTACCATTGCCGCGTGGAGCATCTGTTCAACGTAGGACCGGGGGCGTTCAATCCGCCACCGAAAGTGGACTCGGCCATTGTGCGCCTCGTCCCTTATGAAACACTGCCGCACTCTGCCAAGGATCACCGTGTGCTGGAGCGCATCGTGCGTGAAGCGTTCAACCAGCGTCGCAAGACCCTGCGCAACACGCTCAAGCTGCTGTTGACCAGCGACGAGATTACCGCTTCCGGAGTAGACGGCAGCTTGCGTCCCGAGCAGCTCGATCTGGCTGCATTCGTCCGTCTGGCAGACACTCTCAGCGAAAAAGCTGTAACAGAGTGAACCCTGAGGACAAGTAAACGGCACTGCCAGTCGTCATTTCCCGCTTACTTGTCCTAGACTTGTCTACCTGCCGCACACGCCCTTTTTTTCGTTATGGATTTCAAGGCCTATTGCATGCCCGATTCTCGTTACAAGGTCGACGTCAGCGTCGTCACACGCTTTCTCTCGGAACAGTCGCAACCCGAGCAGAACCGCTTCGCTTTCGCCTACACCATCACCGTGCACAACAACGGTAAATTACCTGCCAGGCTGCTGTCTCGTCACTGGGTCATCACCGACGGCGACGGCCATGTCGAAGAGGTGCGCGGCGAGGGCGTGGTCGGTCAGCAACCGTTGATCGAGGTCGGTAAAAGCCATACCTACAGCAGCGGTACGGTAATGACCACTCGGGTAGGCAATATGCAGGGCTCTTATCAGATGCTGGCTGAAGACGGTAAACGCTTTGAGGCGGTCATAGAGCCCTTTCGTCTGGCCGTCCCGGGTTCGCTGCACTGATGGCGGTGTACGCCGTTGGTGACCTGCAAGGTTGCCTTGAACCTCTGCAATGCCTGCTTGAGCACGTCCACTTCAACCCCGAGCATGATCGACTCTGGCTGGTGGGCGACCTGGTCAACCGTGGTCCGCAATCGCTGGAAACACTTCGCTACCTGTACGGCCTCCGTGAATCGCTGGTGTGCGTGCTGGGTAATCATGACCTGCACCTGCTTGCCGTCGCCCGTAAACACGAACTGCTCAAAAAAGGCGATACGCTGCGCGAAATCCTTGAAGCGCCGGATCGTGACGAATTGCTCGGCTGGGTGCGTCGGCAAAAGCTGATGCACTACGATGCAGAACGCAACGTCGCCATGGTGCATGCCGGTATCGCGCCGCAGTGGTCGCTGAAAAAGGCCTTGAAGCACGCAGCCGAAGTCGAGCATGCACTTCAGGACGACCAGCTGTATGGCGCTTTTCTCGACGGCATGTACGGCAATGAGCCGGCCAAGTGGGACAACGACCTGCAAGGCGTCACGCGTTTGCGGGTCATTACCAACTACTTCACCCGTATGCGCTTCTGCACCAGCGACGGCAAGCTCGACCTGAAGAGCAAGGAAGGCGTTGAAACCGCCATACCTGGTTATGCGCCCTGGTTCAGCCACCCGAAACGCAAGACCCGTGAGCTGAAAATCATTTTTGGCCACTGGGCGGCACTTGAGGGTCGCTGCAACGAGCCCGGCGTCTTTGCCCTCGACAGCGGATGTGTCTGGGGCGGCTCGATGACGCTGCTCAACGTTGATACCCTTGAACGTCACCAATGCAATTGCGATGCTGTCGGCCAGGCCGCCAACGGGCTTGTTACAAGCGCACAGGCCGGCACCGCCACTAACCCCCAGGCTCAGGAGCCCAGGCAATGACCGAATTCAAACGTATTCCACCTGAACAGGCACAGGCACTGCGCGAGCAAGGTGCAGTGCTGGTCGATGTTCGTGATGCGCAGACTTTTCAAAGCAATCACATTCCTGACTCCGTGCATCTGGACAATCACTCGATTGCCGACTTCATCGCCAAGGCCGATCTGGACAAGCCGCTGGTCGTTGTCTGCTACCACGGCAACTCCAGCCAGAGCGCTGCAGCCTACCTGGTGGGCCAGGGTTTCTCCGACGTATACAGCGTGGACGGCGGCTTTGAGCTGTGGCGCGCCACTTACCCTGACGAAACCGCGCAAGGCTGATAAAAAATATTTTTATGACAGCTGATCCCGCGTTCTACGCGGGCTCGCGAGCCATCTGACGAACGGTCAGCCCGTCTTCTCGCGCATCCCTTCTTTATCTTTCCGAATCCGAACTATCCTTAGCCTAGGCCATCCGAATTCAGGGGAGAGCCGGTACACCGGCGCGTGGGTCATCGGTAGTTACTTTTAAGGTGTTCTGGGGGGAAACAGCAGCCGCATTGCGGTCGCTGCCAGCATCGACTGACGATCCGCCGCCGGCTCCACGTATCGAGCGAGGTGACGTCATGAGTATATTCAGCCACTTCCAACAACGCTTCGAAAGCACACGGCAAGAAGAGCTCTCGCTACAGGAGTATCTGGAGCTCTGCAAACAGGACCGCAGCGCCTATGCCTCTGCCGCAGAACGTCTTCTGCTGGCCATTGGCGAGCCCGAACTGGTGGACACCTCCACCAACTCCAGGCTCTCGCGAATATTCTCCAACAAGGTGATACGCCGCTATCCTGCCTTTGCCGACTTCCACGGAATGGAAGAATGCATCGACCAGATCGTTTCGTATTTCCGCCATGCCGCCCAAGGCCTGGAAGAGAAGAAGCAAATCCTGTATCTGCTCGGCCCGGTGGGCGGCGGTAAATCGTCCCTGGCGGAAAAACTCAAGCAACTGATCGAAAAAGTACCGTTCTACGCCATCAAGGGCTCGCCAGTCTTCGAGTCGCCTCTGGGCCTGTTCAACGCCACTGAGGACGGCGCGATTCTGGAAGAAGACTTCGGAATTCCGCGACGCTACCTGAGCACTATCATGTCGCCCTGGGCGACCAAGCGCCTGGCCGAGTTCGGTGGCGACATCAGCCAGTTCAAGGTTGTGAAGCTCTACCCTTCGATTCTCAACCAGATCGCCGTAGCGAAAACCGAGCCCGGCGACGAAAACAACCAGGATATTTCCGCGCTGGTCGGCAAGGTCGATATCCGCAAACTGGAAGAATTCCCACAGAACGACGCCGACGCGTACAGCTACTCGGGCGCACTGTGCCGGGCCAACCAGGGCCTGATGGAATTCGTCGAGATGTTCAAGGCACCGATCAAGGTCCTTCACCCGTTGCTGACCGCGACCCAGGAAGGTAACTACAACAGCACCGAGGGGCTGGGAGCCATCCCGTTCACCGGGATTCTGCTGGCGCACTCCAACGAATCGGAATGGCACAGCTTCCGCAACAACAAGAACAACGAAGCCTTCATCGACCGTATCTACATCGTGAAGGTGCCGTACTGCCTGCGTGTCAGCGACGAGATCAAGATTTACGACAAGCTGCTGTTCAACAGCTCGCTGTCCAAAGCGCATTGCGCGCCTGACACCTTGAAGATGCTCGCGCAGTTCACCACGCTGTCGCGCCTTAAAGAGCCTGACAACTCCAACATCTACTCCAAGATGCGCGTGTATGACGGCGAAAACCTGAAAGATACCGACCCCAAAGCCAAGTCGATCCAGGAATACCGCGACAGTGCGGGTGTCGACGAAGGCATGAACGGTCTCTCTACCCGCTTCGCGTTCAAGATTCTGTCCAAGGTCTTCAACTTCGATCCACACGAAATTGCTGCCAACCCGGTGCACCTGCTGTACGTACTGGAACAGCAAATCGAACAGGAGCAATTCCCGGCAGAGACGCGTGAACGCTACCTGCGTTTCATCAAGGAATACCTGGCACCCCGCTACATCGAGTTCATCGGCAAGGAAATCCAGACGGCGTACCTGGAATCCTACAGCGAGTACGGTCAGAACATTTTCGACCGCTACGTGCTGTATGCAGACTTCTGGATTCAGGATCAGGAATACCGCGACCCGGAAACCGGCGAGATTCTCAACCGCGTAGCCTTGAACGAGGAACTGGAAAAGATCGAGAAACCGGCCGGCATCAGCAACCCGAAAGATTTCCGCAACGAAATCGTCAACTTCGTGCTGCGTGCCCGCGCCAACAACAACGGCAAGAACCCGACCTGGCTCAGCTACGAGAAGCTGCGCGTGGTAATCGAGAAGAAAATGTTCTCCAACACCGAGGACCTACTGCCCGTCATCAGCTTCAATGCCAAGGCCAGCAAGGAGGATCAGCAGAAGCACAACGACTTCGTCACACGAATGGTCGAGAGGGGCTACACGGACAAGCAGGTACGTCTGCTTTCCGAATGGTATCTGCGCGTGCGGAAATCGCAATAAAGCAGCTGCAAGCTTCAAGCTATCAGCTGCAGGCGAAAAGCGATCGAGGCCCGGCTCCGGGATCGATGGCGCGCTCGCTTGCAGCTTGAAGCTTACAACTTGAAGCTCCCCGGAGGAGCCTATGAGCTATGTGATCGACCGACGTCTCAACGGCAAGAACAAGAGCACGGTAAACCGGCAGCGGTTTCTGCGGCGTTACCGTGACCACATTAAAAAGGCAGTGGAGGAAGCGGTCAGCCGGCGCTCCATTACTGACATGGAACACGGCGAGCAGATCAGTATTCCCGGACGCGATATTGACGAGCCGGTCCTGCACCACGGTCGTGGCGGCAAGCAGACCGTTGTTCATCCTGGCAACAAGGAGTTCACCACAGGTGAGCACATCGCCCGCCCTCAAGGCGGTGGTGGCGGCAAAGGGCCTGGCAAGGCAGGCAACTCCGGCGAAGGCATGGATGAGTTCTCGTTTCAGATTACTCAGGAAGAGTTTCTCGAGTTCATGTTCGAAGACCTGGAGCTGCCGAACCTGGTCAAGCGCAACCTGACCGGTACCGATACCTTCAAGACCGTGCGCGCGGGTATCAGCAACGAGGGCAACCCTTCACGCATCAACATCATCCGTACCCTGCGCTCGGCGCATGCGCGACGCATTGCGCTGTCCGGCAGCAGCCGGGCAAAACTCAAAGAGGCAACTGTCGAGCTTGAGCGTATGAAGCGCGAAGAGCCCGACAACTTCGGCGATATTCAGGAACTGGAAGTAGAAATTGATCGACTGAAAGCACGTATTCGTCGCGTACCGTACCTCGACACGTTCGACGTCAAGTACAACCTGCTGGTCAAACAACCCAACCCCAGCTCCAAAGCGGTCATGTTTTGCCTGATGGACGTCTCTGGCTCCATGACCCAGGCGACCAAGGACATCGCCAAGCGCTTCTTCATCCTGCTGTACCTGTTTCTCAAGCGTAATTACGACAAGATCGACGTTGTGTTCATTCGTCACCACACCAGCGCCCGTGAAGTGGACGAAGAAGAGTTTTTCTATTCTCGGGAAACCGGCGGCACCATCGTTTCCAGCGCATTGAAACTGATGCAGGAGATCATGGCCGAACGCTACCCAAGCAGCGACTGGAATATTTACGCGGCACAGGCCTCGGATGGAGACAACTGGAACGACGATTCGCCCATTTGCCGGGAAATCCTGACCAAACAGATCATGCCCTTCGTGCAGTACTACACGTACGTGGAAATCACGCCGCGTGAGCACCAGGCCTTGTGGTACGAATACGAGCGCATCGGTGAAGACTACGCCGACACGTTCGCCCAGCAGCAGCTGGTCTCTGCCGGTGATATTTATCCGGTATTCCGCGAACTCTTCCAGCGAAGGTTAGTGTCATGACCGCCAGAGAGCAGAAGCGCCAACCCCTTTCCACGGGGTCAGAGTGGACATTTGAACTGATCCGGGCCTACGACCGTGAGATCGGCAGAATTGCCGAGCGGTATGCTCTGGACACCTATCCCAACCAGATTGAGGTGATCACTGCCGAACAAATGATGGATGCCTACGCCTCGGTGGGCATGCCCCTGGGCTACCATCACTGGTCATACGGCAAGCACTTTCTCAGCACTGAAAAATCCTATTCGCGTGGCCAGATGGGGCTGGCGTACGAGATTGTGATCAACTCGGACCCGTGTATTGCCTACCTGATGGAAGAAAACACCATCTGCATGCAGGCACTGGTCGTTGCGCACGCCTGCTATGGCCACAACAGCTTCTTCAAGGGCAATTACCTGTTCCGCACCTGGACCGACGCCAGCTCAATCATTGATTATCTGGTGTTCGCCAAGCAGTACATCATGCAATGCGAGGAACGGCACGGCATCGACGCCGTGGAAGATTTGCTCGACTCGTGCCACGCGTTGATGAACTACGGCGTGGACCGCTACAAGCGTCCGTATCCGATTTCCGCTGAAGAGGAACGGCGGCGTCAGAAGGATCGGGAAGAACATCTTCAGCGCCAGATCAACGATCTTTGGCGCACTATTCCGAAGAACGCCGAAAAAGGCAGCAAAGAGGACAACGCACGCTTTCCTGCCGAGCCGCAGGAAAACATTCTCTATTTCATCGAGAAACACGCGCCGCTGCTGGAGCCCTGGCAGCGCGAAGTGGTGCGCATTGTGCGCAAGATCGCGCAGTATTTTTATCCACAGCGCCAGACCCAGGTGATGAACGAAGGCTGGGCAACGTTCTGGCATTACACGCTGATGAACGACCTGTACGACGAAGGTTTGGTCACCGACGGCTTCATGATGGAGTTTCTGCAGTCGCACACCAGCGTGATTTTCCAGCCCGGTTTTGACAGCCCCTACTACAGCGGCATCAATCCCTACGCGCTGGGCTTTGCCATGTATCAGGACATACGCCGGATGTGCGAAAGCCCTACCGATGAGGACCGGCAGTGGTTTCCGGAAATTGCCGGCACCGACTGGCTGACGGCGATCAAGTTTGCGATGACCAGCTTCAAGGACGAGAGCTTCATTCTCCAATACCTGTCGCCCAAGGTGATTCGCGACCTCAAGCTGTTCAGCATCATGGACGACGACCAGCAGGAAGACCTGCTGGTGCCTGCCATTCATGATGAAAACGGTTACCGGACCATTCGCGAGATTCTCGCTGCGCAATACAACCTGGGCAATCGGGAGCCCAACGTGCAGATCTACAGCATCGACCGCCGAGGCGATCGCTCGCTGACCCTGCGCCACCAACAGCACAATCGAAAACCGCTGGGCGATTCGACTGACGAGGTGCTCAAGCACCTGCACCGGCTATGGGGCTTTGATATCCATCTGGAAACCCTGCAGGGCGATCAAGTGGTCAAAACCCATCACGTACCTCCAAAAGGCGAGCATGCCGACAGTGAGTATCCCCGGCTTGATATGGCGGTCGTCCACCTTTAGGCGTTAGGGAAAAGGCTGTTTAAACGGCTGCTCATGCAGCTTTAGCCTCCGCAAGCACGGCACAAGGTTTATCCTGTCGCGCTTACGGAGGCTTTTTATGCAGATTTATAAAGTGGGCGGTGCTGTACGCGACCGCCTCCTGGGTCAACCTGTCACTGATATCGATTGGGTCGTGGTCGGCGCGAGCACTGAGGACATGCTGGTCAAGGGCTATCGCCCGGTCGGCACAGACTTCCCGGTGTTTTTGCACCCGCTGACCAACGAGGAATACGCGCTGGCGCGAACCGAGCGCAAAAGCGGCGTGGGCTATGGAGGCTTTGTTTTTCATGCAAGCCCCGAGGTAACGCTTGAGCAGGACCTGATTCGGCGCGACCTGACGATCAATGCCATGGCCGAAGACAAGGACGGTAACCTGACCGATCCGTATAACGGCCAGAAAGACCTTGAAGCGCGAGTATTGCGCCACGTTTCCCCCGCGTTCGCCGAAGATCCGCTTAGGGTCTTGCGCGTGGCCCGGTTCGCAGCGCGCTACGCACGTTACGGTTTCACCATCGCACCCGAGACTTTGGGGCTGATGCGCCAGCTCAGTGAGTCCGGCGAACTCAAGGCGCTGACTGCCGAACGAAGCTGGAAGGAAATCTCTCGCGCGCTCATGGAAGATCAGCCTCAGGTGTTCATCCAGGTACTGCACGACTGCGGCGCACTCAAGGAACTGATGCCCGAGGTCGAGGCGCTGTTTGGCGTGCCGCAGCCCGCTGCACATCACCCGGAAATAGACACCGGCGTACATGTCCTCAGCGTGCTTGAGCAATCTGCGATTCACAAACACCCGCTGACCGTACGCTGGGCCTGCCTGCTGCACGATCTGGGCAAGGGGCTGACGCCGGAAGCCGAATGGCCCAGGCACATTGCCCATGAACATACCGGCCTGCGCCTGATTAAAGCGGTCAACGAGCGTTTTCGGGTACCCAGGGAATGCCAGGAACTGGCGCTACTGGTCGGCCAGTACCACACCCACGGCCATCGGGCGCTGGAACTGAAACCCTCGACTTTGCTGGAGCTGCTGCAAAGTTTCGACGTCTACCGCCGCCCGCAGCGTTTTGAAGAGTTCATTGCGGCGTGCGAGATGGACGCGCGAGGACGTCACGGCTTCGAACAACGCAGTTATCCACAGGCTGATTACCTGCGCGGTGCAGCACAGGCCGCTCGAACAGTGTCAGTACAGCCGCTGCTGGAGAAGGGCTTCAAGGGCAAGGAACTGGGCGACGCGCTAAAGAACGAACGGCTCAAGGCGCTGAAAATCTATAAGGCGGAGGACGTCGCCTGACTTTAACTGACTACTATCGCTCCCACGCTCCAGCGTAGGAGCGCAGCCCTGAACGCTCTGCGTCCGATCTTCAGCACCCGAGAACCACGAACCCACTCAGCTAGCTACGCAGCAGACTCTCAGGCGTCAGCTCCACTCCGCGCCACTCAAACGCTACCGGCCAGAGCTGCTGATCGATCTGCGCGTCAGCCCAAAGCTTGCTGAAGGCAATACCGACACCCGGATGCAGACGTTCAGGGGCAATCAATGCCAATGGGCACAGCACGAAGGCATTCTTCAGAATCTCCGCTCTGGGCAAAATCAGCCCGTCGAAATTGCCGACCTGCTCGCCATACAACAGCACATCGATATCCAGCGGCAGCCCTTTGCGATCCGGGGCATAGCGGCCATTATCGGCCTCGATGAATTTCAGGCGGCGATCAAGCTCCATCAACGGCAGGTCGGTCAGCGCCGACACCACAAGATTGAAGAATGGCCCGCTCTTGATGCCCACCGCATGGCTTTCAAAGACCGGCGAGCAACTGAGGTCAGTCAAAAAGCCATCCAGCGCATCCAGCCCGGCATGCAGATGGCGCTCGCGCTCGATATTGCTCCCCAGGCCGAGGAAAATCCGCGTCAGCGACATCCGCGCTCGATCTCCACGCCCACACCGGCAGCGGCCGCTACGGCACCCGGCTTGGTCAGTTTCAGACGCAGCCAGGGAATATTGAATTCGCTCATCAGCACTTCAGCCAGCCGCTCAGCGAAGGTCTCTACCAACTGAAACTGAGCCTGCTCGGCGAAAGCCTGAATACGTGTCGAAACACTGGCGTAGTCGAGGGCCTTGCTCAGGTCGTCGCCTGCCGCTGCAGGGCGATTGTCCCAGGCGAAGCTGAGGTCCAGACGCAGGCACTGGCGAATGCCGCGCTCCCAGTCATAGGCGCCGATGACCGTATCAACCTCAAGGCCCTCGATGAAAACTCTGTCCAAGCACTACTCTCCACTGCACGACAAGGGCGCGATGCGCCGTTAGAATCAGGGCATCCT
The DNA here is from genome assembly GCF_032586855.1 of Pseudomonas syringae group sp. J254-4. Classification (NCBI taxonomy): domain Bacteria; kingdom Pseudomonadati; phylum Pseudomonadota; class Gammaproteobacteria; order Pseudomonadales; family Pseudomonadaceae; genus Pseudomonas; species Pseudomonas syringae group sp. J254-4. The sequence goes on from NZ_JAWHOO010000015.1 coordinate 66,314, forward strand.
CGCCCGGAATGGTTAGCATGTTTTGGTTACTGGCCACCTTCGCCTACCTGCTTGGTTCGCTGTCCTTCGCCATTCTGCTCAGCCGCCTGAGCGGCAGACCAGACCCGCGCGCCAGTGGCTCGGGCAATGCCGGCGCTACCAACATGCTGCGTCTGGCCGGAAAAAAACTGGCCATCCTGACCCTGCTTGGCGACCTCTGCAAAGGCCTGCTGCCGATCCTGATCGCCAGCGCCTGGAACCTGAACATCGCGCAACAAGGCTGGATCGGCGTCTGTGCAGTGCTGGGCCACCTGTTCCCAGTGTACTTTCGCTTCCGTGGTGGCAAAGGTGTCGCAACAGCCGCCGGGGTGCTGCTGGGGCTATACCCGCCCGCAGCCGCCCTGGCGATAGCGGCCTGGCTGCTGACGCTCTACCTGACCCGCACCAGCTCGCTTGCCGCCCTGATTGCCACACCGCTGACCCTGCCATTACTGGCATGGCAAGAACCTCATGCGCTGTTGCCGATGAGCGTGCTGACACTGCTCATCGTCTGGCGCCATCGCGGCAATCTACGCGACCTGCTCGCCGGGCGCGAACGACATTTCTGAAGGGCAACCTGAAATCATTTTACCCTCGCCTGCCATCACAGCCCCGGCAACTGCTCCATGGGCCAACGCGCCTGCACGCTGATGCTCAAATCTTCCTTCTGCCCTGCCTGCAAACGCTGACAGCCAGCAAAGGCAATCATTGCGCCGTTATCGGTACAGAACTCGGGCCGTGCGTAGTAAACATTGCCGCGCAGGTCGCCGAGCATGCTTTCCAGCGAAGCCCGCAGTGCCTTGTTGGCGCTGACGCCGCCCGCAATAACCAGGCTCTTGAGGCCGGTCTGTTTGAGCGCACGCTTGCACTTGATGGTCAAAGTCTCCACTACCGCCTGCTGGAACGCCAGAGCGATGTCGCAGCGGGTTTGCTCGCTGTCGTCTCCAGCGCCCTGACATTGCTGCCAGGTATTGAGCGCAGAAGTTTTCAAGCCGCTGAAACTGAATTCCAGCCCGGGACGATCGGTCATTGGCCGGGGAAAGACAAAACGCCCCGCCACGCCCTGCATCGCCGCCTTGGAAATCTCCGGGCCGCCTGGGTACTGCATGCCCATCATTTTGGCGGTCTTGTCGAACGCCTCGCCTGCTGCATCATCCAGCGTCTCGCCCAGCAGTTCGTACTGACCGATGCCATCGACGCGGACCAGTTGCGTGTGTCCACCGGACACCAGCAACGCGACGAACGGGAACTGTGGCGGGTTTTCTTCCAGCATCGGGGCCAGCAAATGGCCTTCCATGTGGTGAACGCCCAACGCCGGGATATCCCAGGCGAATGCCAGCGCCTGAGCGCACGAGGCGCCGACCAGCAATGCACCTACCAGACCCGGTCCGGCCGTGTAGGCAATGGCGTCGATGTCAGTGGCCACGCAGTCCGCCTCGGCCAGTGTCTGGCGAATCAGCGGCAGCATGCGCTTGACGTGATCGCGCGAAGCCAGTTCCGGCACCACACCGCCGTAGGCCCGATGCAGGTCGATCTGGCTGAATAATGCGTCCGCGAGCAAACCGCGTTCGCTGTCGTACAACGCGACACCGGTTTCGTCGCAGGAGGTTTCTAATCCCAGTACTAGCATGGGGTTGCGCCTTGTAGGGGGCAGATTTGAAGGCGCGCATAATAGTCGTCGACCGAGGTGCCGACCAGCGGTTTTCGATCAGAGGCTTTGCATTCCTCTCAATGAGGGGTTAACATCCGCAACCCTTAAAAACCGACGTACTTTTGTGCAGTGTTTGCACTAAGCGTTGACCCCGGTAATGAATGAAGGTAGCTCTGGATGCCAGCCGTCAAAGTTAAAGAGAACGAACCCTTCGACGTAGCTCTGCGTCGTTTCAAGCGCTCCTGCGAAAAAGCCGGTGTTCTGGCTGAAGTTCGTAGCCGCGAATTTTACGAGAAGCCGACTTCGGAGCGTAAGCGCAAGGCAGCAGCTGCTGTCAAACGCCACGCCAAGAAAGTCCAGCGCGAACAGCGCCGCGCCGTTCGTCTGTATTAATTTACAGACCTTCGTCGCAAGCTTCTGCCTTGCCCGGCCAACCAGCCGGGCTGTCGGCAGTTCCAGCTTCGCTTTTTTGCGTTAGCTGGATTGCGCGTTAGCTAGATTGATTGACCCCGTCCAGGCCGCCGATGCGACTCAGACATTCAATCAAGCACGTCCAGCCTGTTCACAGGCAACATTGGCCATGCCCACTCGGGCAGCAGACGGCCGGTGACAAGACGAGTATGCCTTGATGACTTCGCAAGAAGCTCAGCCAAGGCAGCGTCTTCCGTGCACCCAGGCTTATGTCTCCGGGTTTTGTCACACTCAGGTGTACACCCAGCATGAAGCCTTCTGACCTGTCCGCAGGTTCAAGTTTATTTCCTTTCAGGCCCACACCGTCCAGCGGATGCAAAGACGTGCCCGTTGATTGCTCACGCCCTCAAAAAAAGACGGCTGACAGGCTGACGGAACGCTCGTAGAGTCTCCCGATACTTTTGCACCACGCTTGAATGATGAGAACGCCATGGCCGGGCTGATTCCCCAGAGCTTTATCGACGACCTTCTGAACCGCACCGACATTGTCGATATAGTCAGTTCGCGCGTGCAGCTCAAGAAAGCCGGGAAGAACTACACCGCCTGCTGCCCGTTCCACAAAGAGAAAACACCCTCTTTCAGCGTCAGCCCGGACAAACAGTTCTATTACTGCTTCGGCTGCGGCGCTGGCGGCAACGCGCTCGGTTTCATCATGGACCACGACAATCTGGATTTCCCCCAGGCTGTCGAAGACCTCGCCAAAGCAGCAGGCATGGAAGTGCCTCGCGAACAGGGCGTAAAAGGCCAGAAGCCCCGCCAGCCAACCGACTCCCCGCTCTACCCGCTGCTGACTGCCGCCGCCGAGTTCTATCGCCAAGCCCTGAAAAGCCATCCATCGCGCAAGGCAGCAGTGGATTACCTCAAAGGCCGCGGGCTGTCCGGTGAAATCGCGAGGGACTTTGGCCTGGGCTTTGCTCCGCCAGGCTGGGACAACCTGTACAAGCACCTGAGCAGCGACTCACTGCAGCAAAAGGTCATGATCGATGCCGGCCTGCTGATCGAAAATGCTGAAACCGGCAAACGCTACGATCGCTTCCGTGACCGGGTGATGTTTCCGATACGCGACTCGCGCGGACGCGTCATTGCCTTTGGCGGTCGCGTACTGGGCGATGACAAGCCCAAATACCTGAACTCGCCGGAAACACCGGTTTTCCACAAGGGCCAAGAGCTGTACGGGCTGTTCGAAGCCCGAAAATTCAATCGCAACCTCGATGAAATCATCGTCGTTGAAGGCTACATGGACGTCATCGCCCTGGCCCAGCAAGGTTTGCGCAATGCCGTGGCCACGCTGGGTACGGCGACCAGCGAAGAGCATTTGAAACGCCTGTTCCGGGTCGTGCCCAACGTGCTGTTCTGCTTCGACGGCGATCAGGCCGGGCGCAACGCCGCGTGGCGGGCACTGGAAGCCACCCTGTCGAACCTGCAGGACGGGCGTCGGGCGCGTTTTTTGTTTCTTCCCGAGGGCGAAGACCCGGACACGCTGGTGCGCTCCGAAGGCACCGACGCGTTCAAGGCGCGCATCAATCAGCATGCCCAGCCGCTGGCCGATTATTTTTTCGAGCAACTGACCAAAGAGTCTGACCCGCGCTCGCTGGAAGGCAAGGCGCACATGGCCACCCTCGCGGCGCCACTCATCGATAAAGTGCCTGGGGCGAACCTGCGCATTCTGATGCGCAAACGCCTGACCGAAATTACCGGGCTTACCGGCGAGGCCGTCAGTCAACTGGTACAGAGCGCGCCGGCGGATGCACCGCCGAGCTACGACCCGTACGTCGATTACGACGCCATGCCTGACTTTGCCGATTACCAGCCCCAAGGCGGTTATGAGCCACAGCAGGAATGGACGCCAAAGAAAACCGGCGGTCAGAATCAAAAAAAATGGGACAACAAATCCTGGGGCAAAAAAGGCAAGCGCCAGGACTTCGAACCTCGAACGCCGCGAGTACCGACCGCTGTCGAGCCACCCATGCAGGCCGCACTGAGAACATTGCTGCACCACCCTGAACTGGCCGAAAAGGTCGAAAATGCCAGCCATTTCGCTGCAGAAGACCAATCTAACGCGCAACTGCTGGTCGCCCTTATCGAAGCCAGGCAAAAGAATCCGAACCTGCGGTCGTTACAGTTGATAGCGCGATGGCACGGGACTGAACAGGGCCGTTTGCTGCGCGCTCTGGCAGAAAAGGAATGGCTGATTGAGGCCGACAACCTTGAACAACAGTTTTTCGACACTATAACTAGCTTATCCGCTCGCCAACGCGAGCGCAGTCTGGAACATCTGATCAGCAAGGCTCGTCAAACCGAGTTGAGCGCAGAAGAGAAAATTCAGCTTAGGGAACTGCTAAATCGCAATGTTCCCGCACAAACCCCGACCTCAACTGGCGCGTGAGGTCATAGCTCGGGTATAATCCTCGGCTTGTTTTTTGCCCGCCAAGACCTTCAGTGGATAGGGTGTTATGTCCGGAAAAGCGCAACAGCAATCTCGTATCAAAGAGTTGATCACCCTGGGTCGTGAGCAGAAGTATCTGACTTACGCAGAGGTCAACGACCACTTGCCCGAGGATATTTCAGATCCCGAGCAGGTGGAAGACATCATCCGCATGATCAACGACATGGGGATCCCGGTACACGAGAGTGCTCCGGATGCGGACGCCTTGATGCTGGCCGACGCCGATACCGACGAGGCAGCCGCAGAAGAAGCGGCTGCAGCGTTGGCAGCGGTCGAGACCGACATCGGGCGTACCACCGATCCCGTTCGTATGTACATGCGTGAAATGGGTACCGTTGAACTTCTGACCCGTGAAGGCGAAATCGAAATCGCCAAACGTATCGAAGAAGGCATCCGTGAAGTGATGGGCGCAATTGCGCACTTCCCTGGCACGGTTGACCATATTCTTTCCGAATACACACGTGTCACCAGTGAAGGCGGTCGCCTCTCCGATGTTCTGAGCGGCTATATCGACCCGGACGACGGCATTGCGCCGCCTGCCGAAGTACCTCCGCCTGTCGATCCCAAAGCCGTCAAGGCCGAAGGCACCGATGACGACGAGGAAGAATCGGCAGACGCCAGCGACGACGAAGACGAAGTCGAAAGCGGTCCCGATCCGGTCATCGCCCAGCAGCGCTTCGGTGCGGTTTCCGACCAAATGGAAATCACCCGCAAGGCGCTGAAGAAATTCGGTCGCGACGACAAGCACGCCATTGCCGAAATGGTTGCACTTGCCGAACTGTTCATGCCGATCAAACTGGTTCCAAAGCAGTTTGAAGGTCTGGTAGAGCGTGTGCGGGGTGCTCTTGAGCGTCTTCGTGCTCAGGAACGCGCCATCATGCAGCTGTGTGTACGTGATGCACGTATGCCGCGCGCCGACTTCCTTCGCCAGTTCCCGGGCAACGAAGTTGACGAAAGCTGGACTGACGCACTGGCCAAGGGCAAGAGCAAATACGCCGAAGCCATTGGTCGTCTGCAGCCTGACATCCAGCGTTGCCAGCAGAAGCTGTCGGCACTGGAAGAAGAGACCGGCCTGAAAATAGCCGAGATCAAGGACATCAACCGTCGCATGTCGATCGGTGAGGCCAAGGCCCGCCGCGCGAAGAAAGAGATGGTTGAAGCGAACTTGCGTCTGGTTATCTCCATCGCCAAGAAGTACACCAACCGTGGTCTGCAATTCCTCGATCTGATCCAGGAAGGCAACATCGGCTTGATGAAGGCTGTGGACAAGTTCGAATACCGTCGTGGCTACAAGTTCTCGACCTATGCCACCTGGTGGATCCGTCAGGCGATCACTCGCTCGATTGCCGACCAGGCCCGCACCATTCGTATTCCGGTGCACATGATCGAGACGATCAACAAGCTCAACCGTATTTCCCGGCAGATGCTGCAGGAAATGGGTCGCGAACCAACCCCGGAAGAGCTGGGCGAACGCATGGAAATGCCTGAGGACAAAATCCGCAAGGTATTGAAGATCGCGAAAGAGCCGATCTCCATGGAAACCCCGATCGGCGACGACGAAGATTCGCATCTGGGTGACTTCATCGAAGACTCGACCATGCAGTCGCCAATCGATGTCGCCACTGTTGAGAGCCTGAAGGAAGCGACACGCGAAGTGCTGTCGGGCCTTACCGCCCGTGAAGCAAAAGTTCTGCGCATGCGTTTCGGCATCGACATGAATACCGATCACACGCTTGAAGAGGTCGGTAAGCAGTTTGACGTTACCCGCGAGCGGATTCGTCAGATAGAAGCCAAGGCACTGCGCAAGCTGCGTCACCCGACAAGAAGCGAGCACCTGCGCTCGTTCCTCGACGAGTAATCGCATCTGCGAGTCAAACAAAACCCCCGGCCTGCCGGGGGTTTTGCGTTTCAGAGAAAAAGAAATCCAGATTTGCAGGTCCAGTCGTCAATTGATCAAATCAAACAGATGTCAGACGTCGGTCTAATTGCAGGCCCTGACGAATTGACCTACAACTATGTATCACACAGGACACAAGCGCTTCTCAGTCCAGCCTTGGCCAGTGATTGTTACAAATTCACGCCACAACAATATCAGCGATAGTCAAACACGGACGTAAGCCGCATATGCGTGAAGTAATAATCGACACCAATGACCGGGAAGCGTCGTGCCTGTCCGAGGGAAAATTCGCCTCGGTCTTCGCTCAGTGCCCGGATGCCATGATTATCGCAAGCCTTGTCGACGGGCATATCATGGATGCCAACGCGGCATTCGTTGAACGGACCGGCATCGCCCTCGACGAAGTGATCGGAAAAACGCCCACCGAACTGGACCTGTGGGCAGTGCCAGGTATAGGCCCAAAAGTTTTGCAGCAACTGCAGACAGGCAACATCCATAATCTGGAGATACCCTTTCGGCGCAAGAACGGCGAAACCTTTTCCGGGCTCATGTCCGCCCAGCCTTTCGACCAGAGCTCCACGCCAGCCGTACTGGTGATAGTGCGTGACATCACCCAGCGCAAGCAGGCCCAGCAGCAACTTCAACTTTCCGAAGAAAAATTCGCCAAGGCGTTTCATGCCTCGCCTGACGGGCTGGCTATCACCCGCCAACAGGACGGAATGCTTTTAGAGGTGAACGAAGGTTTCTGCCGCATCACGGGGTATAGCGAAGCGTACTGCCTTGAGCACTCGACATTCGACCTGGGTGTTTGGGTGGATCTGGGCGACCGCTCCAGGCTCATTGAGCAACTGAAGCGGCACGGATCCGTCCGGGACTTCAGGGCCCGGCTTCGTAATGTTGATGGCAGTATCAAACTGTGCGAACTGTCCTCGCACCCGATCGTCATCGCAGGCGACGACTGCCTGCTGACGATTGCACGGGATATAACCGAAAGCAGACAAATGCAGGAAAAACTGCACTTGGCTGCAACGGTGTTCGAGAGCACAGCCGAGGGCGTGCTCATTACCGACACCAACCAGCGCATCAATGCAGTAAACCGTGCCTTCACTGAGATTACCGGCTACAGCGAGAGCGAAGCCATCGGCCAGACGCCTCGCCTGCTCGCCTCAGGCCAGCATGACAGCGCGTTCTATGCCTCAATGTGGCATCAACTTGCAGCCGATGGCCACTGGCAGGGCGAGATCAGCAACCGACGCAAGAGCGGCGAGCTCTACCCAAGCTGGCTGACGATCAATGCAGTGCGCAACAAAGCCAACCTCACCACCCATTTCGTCGCCGTCTTCGCTGACATCTCCAGCCTCAAACACGCCCAGGCGCGCCTCGACTACCAGGCCCACCACGACCCACTCACCGGCCTGCCCAACCGAACCCTGTTCGAGAGTCGCCTTCAATCGGCATTGCTGCACAGCGAAGAATCCGGCAGCCTTGGCGCAGTGCTGTTCCTCGATCTGGACCGCTTCAAACACATCAACGACAGCCTGGGCCATCCGGTCGGCGATCTGCTGCTCAAGGGCATCGCACACCGGCTCAAGGAGACCCTGCGCGATGTCGACACGGTCGCGCGCCTTGGTGGTGACGAGTTCATCGTTCTGTTACCTGGCCTGCTGCAGCCCAGCGACGCACAAGCCATTGCCAACAAACTGCTGTCCAGCTTCAACACACCTTTTGAAGCTGGCGAACATGAGCTCTACATCAGCCCGAGCATTGGCAGCTGCGTTTTCCCGACTGACGGCACCGACGTAGCAACGCTGGTCAAAAACGCCGACGCTGCGATGTACCGCTCCAAGGCCAAGGGCCGCAACCGGGTCGAAAGCTACACCTGCGACCTGACCACACAGGCCAGCGAACGTATTGCCCTTGAACAGGAATTGAGAAGAGCGCTGGACCGCAATCAGCTGTCCCTGGCCTACCAGCCCAAAATCAGCCTTCTGACCCACACGCTGATAGGCGCAGAAGCGCTGATCCGCTGGAACCACCCGACCTTCGGCGACGTGCCGCCCGAACACTTCATACCGCTGGCCGAAGAAAACGGCATGATTCTGCAAATCGGCGAATGGGTGCTGGAGCAGGCCTGCCAACAGATGGGCAAATGGCACAAAACCTGTCAGCCGTTCGGCCCCGTGTCAGTCAACCTGGCAGGCGCTCAATTGCGCCAGACAAACCTTGTCGAACACATCGAACAACTGCTGGCCGACAACGGCCTGGAGCCAGGCTGCCTGCAGCTGGAAATCACCGAACACTTCATCATGAGCCAGACCCAGGAGGCGCTGGCAGTGCTGCACAAACTGAAGAAACTCGGCGTGCAGCTGGCCATCGACGACTTCGGCACCGGCTATTCCTCGCTGAGCTACCTCAAACGCCTGCCGCTGGACATCCTCAAGATCGACCAGTCCTTCGTTCGCGGCCTGCCCGAAGACACCCACGACGCCGCCATCGTCCGCGCCATCATCGCCCTTGGGCGCAGCATGCAACTGACCGTGATTGCCGAAGGCGTAGAGAACAGCGAACAACAGCAATTCCTGACCCGCGAGGGCTGTGAACAGATCCAGGGCTACATCATCAGCCTGCCCCTTCAACCCGAAGAATTCAGCGCGAGATTTCTTCTTATGAATCTTTCGGACGTTTCGGATAGCACAGCCGCGAAACCGCCGTTATAATCCGCGGCCTACTGAGGGCCCATAGCTCAGTTGGTTAGAGCAGAGGACTCATAATCCTTTGGTCCACGGTTCGAGTCCGTGTGGGCCCACCATACTCAAAGCCGCGCACTGCGCGGCTTTCGTGTTTCTGGGTGGTTCTCCACTAATACAGTCCTATGGTCCAAAGGTACAAAATCGGTACAGTGCTGGTGCGCCAGTACACCTTTGGAGTCCTTTCAGATGGCAACATTAGTCAAAACCCCTTCCGGCACCTGGAAGGCTTTGATCCGCAAAACCGGCTGGCCAACTGTGGCTAAAACCTTCCGCACCAAACGCGATGCGGAGGACTGGTCACGTCGCACCGAAGACGAAATGGTCAGAGGTGTTTATATCCAGCGCAGCGGCTCCGAGCGCATGACGCTGGAGGCGGCCCTAAAGCGCTACTTGAGCGACATCACCCCCACCAAGAAGCCCACCACTCAGCGTGGCGAAACCTCGAAAGCCAAGAAGCTCATCGAGCATCTGGGCAAATACTCACTGGCTGCGCTCTCCGCTGACATCATCGCCGGCTATCGCGACAAGCGCCTGAACGAGCCCAGCCGTGGTGGGACCATTAGCAACAACACTGTGCGCCTCGAACTGGCCCTGTTGAGCCACCTGTACACCGTAGCGATTCAGGAGTGGGGGTTGGGCCTGACTTTCAACCCAGTGCTGAATATCCGTAAGCCTAGCCCTGGGGATGGTCGTGATCGGAGGCTATCGCCGGAGGAAGAACGTCTTCTGCTCGCGGCCGTGAATCGACATAGCAATCCTATGTTGGGCTGGATTGTTTGCATCGCTTTGGAAACGGGCATGCGCTCGTCAGAGATTTCATCCCTACGTCGACCTCAAGTGGATTTGGCAAAGCGCGTCATACGCCTCTCCGACACAAAGAACGACGGCTCGCGCACTGTGCCTCTAAGCAAGCGTGCCACCGAAGTATTCAAAGCCGCGATGGATAACCCGGTGCGACCAATTGACTGCAATCTGGTGTTTTTCGGTGAGCCTGGAAAGGACGGAAAGCGTAGGCCGTATACCTTCACCAAAATTTGGGGTCAGCTGAAGAAGAAGCTCGACCTACCTGATTTCAGGTTTCACGACCTGCGCCATGAGGCAGTGAGTCGGCTTGTCGAAGGCGGGCTATCTGACCAAGAGGTTTCTGCCATCAGTGGCCATAAGTCGATGCAGATGTTGAAGCGCTATACCCACCTTCGTGCGGAAGATCTGGTTGGGAGGCTCGACAGCTTGAAGGGAAAAAATAAGTGAAAATAAATTATATCAAATACGCAAAACCAATAGATTTCAATCAATACCCTATAAATCCTGGACCTAACACCAAAAAGCACGACCAAGATTATATAAATTGGCAAATACAGATAAGTAACTCCACTAATCCAAACTAATACGTATTGGTCGAAAATCACGACGTGCCCATTTGACGGCTGCCTATAACTACTCAAAGATACGCTCAACTGCTATCAATATGGTCACAACGACAAACGACCAGCACGGAGACCTTATGACTGCTGAAGAATATCTTCTGGACCGATTCGGTCCTCTGATGAGCATGGCCCAAGTCGCGGATTTGCTGGATAGGTCTCCAGACGGCTTCAGGGTCGCAATGTACACGGACTCAGACTTGTCTCGAAAGCTAAAGCCAACCGTGGTAAGGGTTGGACGCCGGGTATTTTTCCGCACGATCCAAGTCAATGACGCCCTAGGCTTAGATGTAATAGTGGAATGACTATACGCGCCGACGACTGGATCTGGACCGCCCTAGCCAGTCAAATCGAAGGGTCCGGGAAGGGTTACGCCAAGTTACTTTCATCAGCGAACTATCAGAATTTCCGTTAAATATCTAGGCAGCATGCCGCATGGTGCAGTAACCAAAAAGCAGAAAACAAAAGGCCCAGCGTGGTAGCCGGGCCTTTTGGAGTAGTTAGAACAGGTTTTCTCTTTCGACGGTAGAAACCTGCTTCTAATCCCCCTCGATTCACATAAGAAGGTGAGCTGATTATGGCTGGCACCTCGACTTCGCACAAGTTGAAGAAACCAGTTTCAATCATCTTATCGCCGAATGGCGGGAACATGAACGCAATTTCAAATGCTTTGACCTCGGCATCCGTTAACGATAGCGCACAAAGCAAAAAGCAGACAAGCAAGGCTAAAGCGGTCCCAACCCGCTACTTTGAAGAGGGGACCGCCCTCAACAGAATTCTTACTGAATCGCCTTACCTCGCGCGTTGCAGTGATAACAAAACCGCCGCGCTGGTTCGACCACGTGAGCATGCGATTCGGTTCCCCTATATGCAGATCAACCGGCGCGAAATGGTGTCGTGGTTGATCTTTGACCTCGATCACGCGAACTCCTTGATCTGGGATGATCTAGGCCTGCCGCAACCCAACCTGATCGTGCGCAATCGCGTAAGCGGGCATTCCCATCTGTACTATGCCATCTCCCCCGTATGCACGTCAGAGAAGGCCAGAGACAAACCGATTCAGTATATGAAAGCGGTTTACTCTGCCTTTGCGTTGCTTCTCAAAGCAGACCCGGACTACAGCAGCGGACCGGTAGCCAAGACACCAGGCCACCCTTGGTGGCTTACGACGGAGCTACATGACAGCGTCTACGAGCTTGCTGATCTGGCTGACTATGTGGACACGCAGGTTTCGTCATGGAGCAAGGCATCGAGGCTTGAAGACCTGCCAAAATCCAGGCACGGAATTTTATTTGAGAAGCTGCGCTACTACGCATACAGCGTGGTCGGCCAACAGCGTGAGGAAGGAAATTTCGAGTCGTTCTGTCGGTTGCTCGACACATATGCCGCAAACATCAACAATTTTAGCCGTCAGGGGTTCCAGACTGGAAACCTACCCTTGTCGTCACTCCGAGCGACCGTTAGGTCAGTCAGCCGTTGGACGTGGACTAAGTATTGGGGCAACTCGAGCTGCTGCCGGGGAGTTATGGCGTTAGATCGCTCGCTTCCACTGAAACAGCGGCAAAGGCTTGCAGCAAAGCGCACACATGAAGTGCGCCAGAAGGAAACTGAAAACAAGATCCGCGTTGCCTGTCACGCCCTCCATAGGAGGGGCGAACAGCTTCGTTTGACCCTTGTGGCAAAAGAAGCACGAGTTACCCGTCAGACGGTTGCTAACTACACACATATCCTTGCTGAAGCAGCGAATGCATCATCCATCGCGGACTTGAATCCCCGACCAGCGAGCGAGGCGTCTGGGCTCTGTAAGCAGGACTCGCACTCAGCAGGACAACCGGGCTCAACATTGTTAGACCCTAATTTCGGTCGTTTCCAGAGCATGGGGAATAGCTATAAAAATGTTAAGCATGCTGTACGTCAGATATCATCACGTAGCGTGAAGTCGATGGGTGTACGCTTAGAAGATGCGCAAGACCACAATTCCTCGTAGCACTGACGCTGAATTAATACTGCCGTAGATTTATATTGATGTGCCCAAGCTAAGGTTTACCTCTATTTAAGGCTGCTGTCGCCCTTGAGAGTTTGAAGCCTGCCCGTCGCTACCGCTCGAAACAGACTAGAAACCTGATTTGGGGGTATTCACCAAAATACTGATGGTAAAGACAAACCTTGGATAGTATTTGTGGCATGTCGGCGGGCTTGGGGGTTGCGCGGCATTATGATATCGGCGACTCTATTCTCTATGGGGTGGCACCCCAGAAATCGGGCTACCCTATGGATTCTTTGCCGTTTCGGGACGCGATACCAAATTAAAGCATTCAAGGAGTGATAATGCCACTAAGCGACGAGCAAATTCAGGAGTGCCACCAGAGATATCTGCGTGAATATGACAGATATTCAAAGATGGCAGATCTGGTATATCAGAAATGTATAGAAATCGTACAAAAAAAATTAACTGTGCGTGCAACCGTGCAACGACGTGCAAAGAACCCTAAAAGCTTTTTCGATAAATTGAGAAAAGCAGAACTGCGGAATAGATATAACAGTGTTGATGAGGTATTTGAAAGAATCAGCGATCTAGCTGGAGTGCGAATCGCAACCTATCTAGAGTCAGATCGTCAAAATGTAGTTCAGGAAATCAGGCAGGCCTTTGTCGGAAGAGACGGAGGTGAGCCAGACATTGACTTAAAAGATCGCTCAGAAGCAGGAAGACATTATCGAGCGACCCACTGCCAAGTATATTTGATTGAAGAGGATTTCGCGGGCACAAACTCTAACCTAGAGGGTACGACATGTGAGATTCAAGTCTGTAGTTTGCTTGCTCATGTCTTCAACGAAATTGAGCATGATCTTCAATATAAACCTCTAAGCGGTGAACTGTCTGACGCGGAGCGAGAATTTATAGATCAGCTGGGCCTGCTAACGAAAGCGGGTGACCTGACTATCAAAAGACTCCTCGCTGATACGGATGAGCGTCTAACCCATCGAACTGGCGCATTTGATGATGTCCATGATTTCGTAGCACGAATGAGAAAGGAGCTCGATGTTGGAACCGGTTTTTCCGCTAATGCTGGACAGTTATTTGAAGAGCTGGAAGCATTACGAATAAATACACCGGGAGAAATTCACAATACAATCTGTCCCGGCGGAGAAAACCTTAAGGAAACGGTCCAGCAAGAGTTTGATCGCCTGCTCAGATTTGCCGAAGAGCAAAATGTGGATATATTAGAGAGAGACAGTTCGGACTTACTTTTAGCTGGATTATTGAAAAACAAGGTTGACGAAATTCTAGCCAGGCATCCGATGGGAAGAGCCAAAGGTCGTCCAACACGACTCGCGCAGATTGCTAAGCTATACAACCAAATGCCGTAAATCTCGCTTCCGAGCTTATGAACTCTATAGAAAATACGGCGAATTCATCAATAGGAATACAGTTTCAGGAGAAGAAATGAAAGAACTAGGATGGCAAAAAGACAACCCTTTCATGCCCGACTTAAAAACGGCAAAAGATGTTGAAGATTACATAGCAGCAGGCGGATTAGGAGTCATAGAAGCTCGCATCGAACGGGCATTTAGCGCAAGATTTAGCGAACTAAAAGAAAAAATTTCGCGCCTGTTTGATATCGAGCTTAGCGATCCGTTTGAAGCGAATCTTTTATTAACGTCCATTCTGGTCGATACTCGCGCGCTCTTTCTTGAGTCGGATCGCCAGAAGCGCAACGCAACGTTACAGAATGTTTATCGCGCCCGACGCATGGAATCCAGAGCCGCAGCCGTTGACGCGGTGTTTGATGAGGAATTTTTCCCTGGGAAATCCTTGCGAGAAGTAATTAAAGCGTGGGTTGATAAACGTGTCGTCCACATGGATTGGCTGTGGGATGACGATGAAGTAATACTATTCAAGCGTATGGAGTCGCTAATTTTCGGTGGAGGAATGAAGAACCTGCTAATAGTGTTAGTAGAGCTTATTACGGAATATGAAGAAGTAGTTTTAAGATTTGGTGAAAATATGCGAGAACAATTGGATCTTATTGTTAGATCGATGACCGGGGGCACCAAGGAATGACAGATGAGGCAGGCAGCTATCAGCCAGCTGCCTGCCCCCATACTGTAAGCTCTTAAAGGCAGAGCTAACTCCACCGATAGCTTTACAGGTTGATCTCTGATTCTAGCTTCCGCACCGCTGTAATCTCGCCAGTATCTGTCTTCCGGAAAGACCGTTTGCAGCAAACGCTTTTCCTATTGCAGCTGGATCTGTGAATAAAGGGCCGTCAAATGAAAGGCCGATAATGACTTGCCTGAGATCACCCAGCAGACTAAACACTAGCTCCTCGGTCATTATCATAGGTCCAAAACTAATGTCTTCTACTCTATCGGCCTTTGCTGAGTTGGTTACGAAAACTGGTGTAATTCCTCTCTCAGGGGCCTCTATATGCTCTCGGCACCACTCAAGGCTAAGCACAAGCTGTGCAGCCTCTACTTTGAAGATATCCGCTGTCTTCTCACTCTTAGCTTCCAAGCAAAAAGCAACGTCGTCAAATAACCAGAGGTTGTCCGGCCCTCTCTCTGTTTCTCTTTCGGGACGACTAGACGCCGCTCCGAGAACTTTCCCTAGTTCCAGAATGCCCTGCTCAACAATATCAGCTGGCATCGCAAAACTCAGCTTTGCGGCAATCTCATCCAACTTGGCAATTGCGGCATTAGCTTGGGCAAAACTTCCAAGGTAATCTCTAGCTGCGATGGCTTGGTTCGTCAAACGAGCAAATTTCTTATCTGCAACCTTGTCAGGCCTGGGGAAGTCAGAGTTGATTTCAAAGGCGGCGCGATAAGCGTCAGCAGCAGCTGCGGGATCAAATTGGTGAAGGTTTGCAGCTATTTTGTAAAGTAACTCTCCGCGTTGAACAGGATGTAAGCCAGGGTTGTTACAAGCGTCTCTGAGTACAGGAACTGCTGCTTGGAAATTTCGTCCTTTTGCCGACTTCCAGCTCACCCGAGCGGCTAGCGCAATGGTTTCATGCACAGTTATCTCATTTCCTTGCCGGACAGTTTTCTCTGCTTCTCGGACGCGCGCCCTATGGGCCTCTTTCCACTGCTCATTTCTGGATAAAATTGCCTGAACCATACCGTTAACCGCGGCGGGTAGCGTGGTGCCAGGAGTCAGTTTCACTAGGTCTTTCCCTAGATCAACTTGCACCCGCGTCCGGGATTCTAGCAACTCTCTCACAGATCTCTTTCCGATAAATGCAGCGATATCAGTACCTACTAATAGGATGGCCGCATAGTCAGCACTGGAGCGAACTGCCCGCCCTAGTGCCTGCTCGAATCTATTAACCGTCCTCACCTCGTATTCTGGCGAATCTTTCTGCCTTGAGGCGTCAACTTTATCGCTCAGACGATCTCCAGAGGGTACACCATCAATCACTAGCACGCGGCAAGCGTCATCTGGCAAATCGACGCCATCGAAACGCTGCGTAAAGACCACAAAATTTCCACTACTGCTCTTAAGCCTTTCTATTGCTGGCTCAAAACTCTTTCCTTGAGAGAGGCAAGCTCCCGCCTCAACCCAAACTTTAGATTGAGCTTCAGAACTTGTCAAAACAACAACATTAGTTTGTTTTGCCAAACTCGCACACACATTAGCGATCTCTTTTTTGGAAGCATCGGGAGTTATCAACGAAGTCGCGAGCATCATTCGTTCACCCGCCCCCTCGTCCTCCACTGGCTCAATTACTCGCTTGAAGGCTTGCGGATCGCAATCGAGGTCTCCAATGAAGGAAGATCCATCTTTAATACTGGCTGACATGAACAGCCTATGCTTAGCAGACGCATATACAGCTCGTTCTTCTACAGCTGCAATGGGCAATGAGATTTCAGCAGCTACGCCAGAGATACACACTCGCGCCTGATCCATATACCTCGCTATATTTCCCCACTGGTACTTCATCTCATCTTCATATTTGTAAGGCTCGAGCAGCTTAGCCGCCTCGCCCTGAATATTGGACCAAACCCAATATGGCACCTCAAAACGCGCGTCATGTGATGAGCTTTTTATCCCCCTCCAAGTCGCTGGGTCTGATGATTCGCAAAGAGGCAGCAACATTGCCTTGAACTGCTCAAAGCAAGAGTCCGGCACACGCACGGTGTAACAACCTCTAACGCGCTCAACCCCTGCGTGAACATCATCAAGGATAATAGCTGACGGTCGCGCACCATTCGCTTCTAGCCGGCTAATCGCGTTGAAAATACGGTCATAGGTACATACTAAGATCGACTCACCAGCGAGGGCCTCAAATGGAAGCCCAGACACAGGAAATGTGCTTGCTGGAGCCCCAATGGCCTGGGCTGATTGAAGTACTTGCTCTACCAGTTGGATCGTTGGGCAAACATAAAGAATTGGATCGCCTTTGTAACGGCAACGCATCATTTCTGCATAGACAAGGCCCACCACTGTTTTGCCCGACCCAGTGCTGAGCTTGAGTACAATATCCTTTTCGCCAGCTTGTTCATCGAGTTTTCTGAGAGCCGCTGCTTGAGCTGGGCGAAGACTGATATGAGTAGCCTTACGGTCTAGCTGACCAAACAGCTCTATCAGAGTGGCTGGGCACTCAGATCTAGGCTTAAGGGTAAGACTTGTAAAATCGAACATCGGTCCCTCTCTATTCGAAAATTTGGCGTGGCGTGATCGTCAGATAGGGCAACGTCTGAGTCAAGCTAATACGACACTTATCGGCGTTTATCGTTGCCAGCCCTAGAATTTCTAGGACGGGCAATAGCTGCGGGGTGACACCGTTACAGCGGAGTGCTTGGTTTCACTTGAGGTGAACTGACTGCTTTTGACTGGGTACTGCCAGTCAATCCAGGATTCAATTTGGTCATACTGCACCCAGAATCTGGAGACGGTTTGCAGGCATACGTAATTGAATGGACACGCGTGGTTCGACCCAATGCGAGCCAGGCTCCTAGTTATAAAAAGTACTGGTCAATTGGCAGCCCATCCGTTCAGTCTGGAAGCCGAACGAAAAAAACAGCGTGTTAGCCCCGCGCTTCGCTTGGGCAACCCCTTCGGTTGCATTCCGCGTCCTATCCTTGCCGGACGGGCGGCAGGGGCAGGTCCGGCGGCTTCGCCTTGTTCCTTCCCCTGTCGCTAGGCTTGGGCGCTTACAGCTGCATCAAGGGTGAAGGCTTTGCCCATCATCCTCACCCGTTCGGTGCTCGCCCTTCGGGCTCCGCTCCGCTGCGGCCTGCGGTGATGCCCTTGACCCAGCTTCCAGCTATTGATCGATTTCTACAGCGATAAACTCAGCGAGAGTCAGCTTGCCCTTCACGAAGGCCTGAGCGTGCTGTTCTTCATCGGTGCTGATTACAAACCCCTCAAGCGCAAGTGATGCGCGGGCATAATCAACTGCTTTTTGACGACGAAGCATTTCCGCATCCGAAACGTCGATGATGTCTGGAGTATTCATGGCCCCTCCAAGTACTCAATGATTAAAAACAAGACAATTTCAGCGCTAGATCGGCAGAGGGAGGGTCAAGGGCGTCACCGGAGGCCGCAGCACGCGAAGCGGGACCGGGCGAGGATGACGGCGAAGCGAACCCTTGACGCAATGCAATCCACATCCTATCTGCGGGGGCTGCTGGGCGCTTTTCCCAGCGGCCCCTGCTACCGGCGAGGGCGGGAAGTCCAGAGGGGCAGAGCCCCTTTGGGTAAGCCCGCGAGGGCGCGTAGCGCGATTCACTGCACTGCTGTTTTGATCTGCTAGCTACTTACCTTCCCTCCCCTTGCCTTACCCCAGTTACGTCCAAGGTTTTGCATCACGTGCTGCCGATAAGCCGGGTTCCAAGCAGTGTTGCCCGCGACCCAGTGATTGGCAGCCCTCGCGCTGGTCATCATGCCTGACTGAAGATCGCGCCGTGTTGTCATGGGATTAACAGCGTTATAAACCGCCTTCGCGGGATTTATCGCGGCTTGGGCCATCTGCCTCAGTGTAATCGCGCTGGACGATAAACCACCCGCAAGTTGACTTCCCAAGGAGCTGGCTTGATAGACCATGTAGAGAACTATCCCACTCAGCGCCAAGACCTCCAACATATCGGTCGCGGGGCCATTACCAGCAGTCGGCTGGATGTCCGTCAACATCGTAGTGAAAAACTTCATACCTAGCGTCAGCACGGACGTTATCGCCGCGCTCTGCATAATGTAGTTCATCACCTGCGCAAACCACTGGTCGAACCACTTGCCGGTCATTTGGCCGAAGAGCAGCATTGCGATGAAGATCGGGCCACACCCCAGCAGAAACGACATCAGCACCTTGGCGGTAATGATCATGGCACCGGCAGGCAGCGTGATCAGAAATGTTGCGACGAGCATCGTGCCAGCCATGAGCAAGTCATAGCACATCATGCCTATCTCCGTTACGCCTCGCCTCCCTGCGCGGGCAAGGAGATCAGAGGCAATTTTGAAACCATCAGTCATAGCCCTGTCGATTACCTGATAGACAGACGTCGCCGTAGCTCCTTTACCATTGGGCGAAAACGCATCAGCCAACCCAACTTCCAGGCCACGGATCGCTTCCACAACCCATCCAAGGTACGTGTGGGCGTTTAATGCCAGAGCTCCAATGAAAGCCCATTTAAGTGCGATTTTGAAGAGATGTGGTAGAGGTTGCTCAATGAAGCCGCCGACAGACAATAGTCCCATCGTCATGAAAAATAGCGCGCCACCCAAGGCGAGCAAAACGGAGAAGTCGCCAATGACACTCTGCGCCATGAGCTGAACGTATTCGTTTAATACGACATCGATAGATCCACCTACCCATTCGTAGAAATTGGATTCCATAGTCACCGCTCCTTCAAATCTAAAGTCTCGCGCTTACGGAACCCTCGCTCGGCAAGCCGCAGCTCATTCTCGGCGTGCTTGGCGTTGACGCAATTCGGCGTCAACGCAAGCCTTCCCGGATCACGCTCACATTCCGAAATATGAATCGCTCTTTCCGCGTTATGAGCCTTGTACCAATCGACGGAGCGGACAGGCTCATCCGCTCCACACCCTGTTAGCAGTAAGGGAATCAAAACCAACCAGCGAGAGGTAATCATTCCTGATCCTCCCGCTCGACAACGCTCAGGTTCCGGGGCGAGGCGCAACGCGCCTTAGCTCGAAACTGTTCTGCGTATTTAAGGGAGTAAGCGAGTTCGGCAGCATCGATAATCTGCAAAGCGGCAAGCGTGCGCAGGGCACTTTCTCTTGTGCCAGCCCAACTACCAGCAATGCGAGCTTCGGCCTTCGAAACCAAAAGAGCCGAGGCAAGCGCGCAGGCAAATGAAATCAAAACTGCAAGCGTTGATGAAATCGGGCCTGTTGCTCGAGGCGGGACTATCTGGAGCCAATCAGCAAGCGCCAAGAGGAATGGCATCACTGCGGTAGCGGCGGCGAGCAGATCACTCTGAATCAGTTCTGGGGCACGCCGCGATACCTCTTTCAGAGCGCCGAACCGGCCGATACACAACCAGAATTTACGCAATGACGTGAGAATGAAGAAGCAAACGATGATCGGGAGGATGTGAGCGTACGAAACCATTTCAATTTCCCCCCAGGTTCAGCATGGTGCGAGTTTTGAATCCTCGCTTATCAAGAATCTGAGCATTCAATTCACGCTGCCTCTGCTCCTGTACCTTGTCCTCTGCCTGAGCCACCATTTGGAACATCTGCAACTTGGTCTGCTCGTTTTGAATCATTGCTTGCTCTGCAGCAATGCGCCCCTGTAGCTCGGCGATGCCTTTGGGGTCTTGGGTTTTATCGATTTGCCCCATAAGCTGATCAAGCTGACGCAACCTACCTTTGGCTTGATCATAGGCATCCAATGCGAACGCTTTGTCTTGCGATGGCTTTACAGCCTGGGCCTGGCAGGCACCACGCTGCTCATCCTGAGCGAAGCTTTGGCATGCATCGAACACTTTATTATCTGCATAAATCGTCTCGGCACGGCCATCCAGGCCTGAATATCCGCCGCGTTTCACTGAGTCATAGACCGCTTGCCATTCTTGTGGCAGATACTCTCGGAGCCGGGGATCATCGAACACTCTTCCGAGCCCTCGCGAGCCTGTGATCGCCCCGTACTGCTGCTTCATCTGGTCAATCTGAGAAGCCATCTGTTGAACCTGCTGGCCCCAGCGGGTGGAGTTAGAAGCAAACTCAGCGATAGTCATTGGGGAGTCCGTAACCTGGCTGGTAACGGTTACGGGAATTTGTGCAAAGCCATGCTGCGCGCACATCAAGGATGAAAACGCGGTAGCAATACGAAGCGGCTGCTTGCCCATACGAGCCAGACACCTAAACAGATCCATAGTCACCTCTCCATTAGAATTGGTGAGCGCTGGACCGTCTGTCCGGCCTGTCGATCTGTTTAGGAATCGCACCCGGCACGGCGTTGCCGTTCTTGGGGTGACTATGCGCCAGTCTTACCCGGTGTAGGCCCCGTCTTTTAAGGGCCGCGCCCATAATGCAAGCAGCATCAGCGAGGCGGTTTCAGCGTTCGTTTCAGAAACCAAAAAACAGTATTTTGGCGAAACAATTATCTCATTATAGTGCTATGACCTGAAGTACCGACCATCTAGGAAATTTCGTCATGACGACGTTTTTCTCTGCCTAAAAGCTAGTGACGGATCAGTTAAACCAAAACACTATATATTGGCAAACCAACTATATAACTTTGGCTCAACCGTCGAATAATACGCTCCTAATTCTTCGTCATGACGAAGTTTTTATTGTCACGAAATACTAGTGCAGGATAGGCTAAACGCCGGTTAATGTGCGCACACATTTAGCAGCGCATGGCTTTGCAAGTTTCGTTATCGTCGACTGGAGTGTTTATGGAGAGCTCAAGCCGAGCCTTGAACGTTCACCTTGGAGCAGACCTAAAAGCTCGCTGGGCGGATTATTGCCTCGCTTTGGGTAAATCTCCTGGAGCAGCAATCAAAGCTGCGATTGAGCAACAGCTTGCGCAATCAGCAGCCAACCCACCGCTAAAGCCTTACCAGCAGGTCGAAGAGACGACGACACGCGATCCCATGCAACGCTTTGAAATCCTGCTGACTGCTTCGGAGAAAGCAGCTATCAACGAGCGAGCTCAGATAGAGCGGTGTTCCATGAGGCGTTGGATCGTCGACGCCATCCGGATCGGTTTGACCCACGAGCCACAGTTCGGCATGGATGAAATCGATGCATTAGGTGAATCGAACTATCAGCTTTTGGCTCTAGGACGAAATCTCAACCAGATCGCCCGCCGCATGAACGAAGGCGGATATGAGCCGGTTACAGCCGAGCGGATCGAGGCGCTGAGCAGAATCATCGACAACCATACAGAAAAGGTTAGTCGGGCAATTCGCGCCAGCATTGAACGCTGGGACCTTAGGCAGACGCCTGAGGATGGGCTGGGACATACCCACCAGAGGGGCCGGGAGTGAATGCACCTCCGGTGAAGCATGAATGCTGAGTTAGGGGCCTGCCAGCGCATCATTACTCACCGCATACACCAACACCATCAGGCGCCGTAACAGATGTGGTGCTCACGGCAATGGGACGCAGGTCGGATTGCGCGCACTCATGGCAAAGTGCTATAGATGCTCATATCAAGAACACCAAGGAGGGTCCATGGCTAAATTTCCGAAGCATCCGCAGTATATGCCAGTCATCAAATGGCAATCTTGGGAGCAGCGCGCCCTCGAAAAGGTAGATGCCGAACTCAAACCTCGTATGCGCCCCTGTATCGAGGTACGTACTTCCAAACAGCACCTGAATCTTCTGAGCAAACTTCAGACTGTTTGGCCACACGACGTACTTGTGGACTACTCAAACCCCAGTGGACTTTTGAGCCACGTCCGACAGAGCGAGCTCCTGGACTTCATGCAACATGCGGTTCAGCAGAAAATCCCCGCTTCCCCGATAATCGGGCCAGCTTACGTTGCAAATATGGGAGCGAAGTTCCTGAAACTGGCCGCATCGTTGCCAGGTGTGGGTATTCGCCTGCGCTTAGGGGCGCTAGCAGTCCCTAACGATAAGCTGCAACTTGCTAAAGGGGCCTACGCGTACCTTAAAGCCGCAGGCATCAACACAACTTTGATTGTCGATCTGGGCGTAAGCCCAAAAGAGTGGTCGCCCGCGCAGGTCACTAGCTTTGGCCACGACCTGAATTCTTTAGCCGCTATCGGCTACCAATCTATGCATCTCGTCTCTGGCGCCTACCCCGCGAGCTTAGCTTCGGTCAAAACAGGTAGCGCGACATTCCAACGGTCCGATTGGCGATTCTGGTACGACGTGAATGCTAATGTGCCGAATCTGGGGTTAGGGTTCGGTGATTACGGAACTCTATCCCCGGAGTGGACTGAGGAGATTCTGGAGCGGCGCAGCAATCGCATTGCTATTCGATACACCAGAGGTGTTGACTGGCTCATCCTGCGGGCTGATGGAAAAACCACCAACGACTCTGTCGCAATCTCCGAGATCTTGGTAAACACATATCCCAAGGACTTCAAAGGCGCTCCATACTCATTTGGCGATCAGATCCTTTCTGAGCGAGCAGACCCTACCGTGCCGGTGAAACAGAAGCGCTGCGGTCATTACCACATCACTGAAGGCTGGAGTCACCACATCGCGTACGTACTTAAAGAGCAGTACTGAGACAGCCCATAGCACGCTCGATTAGGCATTTGCGAACCCTCTCCTTGAGATCTTTCAAGGGGAGTAGTTCAGCGACCTTGGCTTGTATGACGTACAGGCTCTTGCTTTTGAAGCCACGCGTAATACCCAGCTCTTCTAGAATCTGCAGACCTTCTTCGCGCTTAATTAAAGTTACCAGCACATCAGGCTTGTGGCGAGTGTTTGCCTTAGCCTTCCGAACCTGCTTGAAGCCCTTTCCTGACTCATTAGGCACCACCATTACCCCCCACCAAGGAGGGAGCATAGGCATTGCCTTTTTGAGGTGGCATTCAGCGGTAACGAGAGTGACCTGATCGAAAGCCCGAGCATACCGAGATCCCTGACCAATAAGTCTGTTCAGTGAATCACTGGCGCTTTTTATCTCATAGCAATGCATGTCCATGACCTGTACGAGATCCGCCCGAATCTCACCACCGTTGATTTCAACCTCCTCCAAGAAATGGAAGACGTCGTTAGGCATCGCAGCTGCCAGATGGTATGTGAGAGCGAGTTTTATTTCGGCTTCGCGCATGGTCGTTCCTCAAGGGGGCATCAATCATGCCGGAAAGAGATGTCAGCTGCGTCCCTTTTCCGACACAACGAAGGAATTTTAGCTGATGGCGAAGAATATGCATATATGCTATAAATAATGCATGAATCGACCAAAACCGCTGCACCAACTTATCTCGGAGCTGCTGCAGTTTTTCACTGCGAACGGCATTGGAACGAGCTCATCTATAGCAAAGGCTACAGGCATAAACCAATCCCAGGTCTATCGAAATTTATTTGCCGCACCGAAAAAAGTGACAAAAACACATCTGCGCTTATGCAAATTTGCGAATATTGATGCACGCGAAGACACACTCGACCCTCGCTCAAGCGAAATCCTGATGGAAGCGCTAGCCACTATCTGGGATGGCTCTGATGATCACGCGCGCAGACTTGCTGACTTACTCTTTGCACATAGCCGCGCCAGCGTGGGAACATGTACCTAGGAACAGCGTTATAGGAGGTTGCATATGCATGACGCAAAGACTCCGATAACCGTTAAAACTGCGTTCGAAAGCCTCAAGGCTGCTGGCTACCCGCGTGCGTATGTCACGAAGCTCCTGCCTGACTGGTGGGACAACAGCCTTCTGAAAACCAGTGCAGGGGCCTTCCAGTTCGCTCTGATCCTGAAGCAGCGGTTAGGCCTGGACGTAAGTTTTGGGCAAGACGGTGATCTGGCGATCGAGCCACGGGCAGCTCGTGCCAATTTCAAGCATCGGGCAGGAACTGATGCCGATGAATTAAATGTCGCGGCGAGCCTCGGCATCGCTTTGGCGCGCGTAGCGGTTTTTGCCACCCGCGAAGCTTACCGTGCGTTGCCTGCAGACCCACTGGCAATTTATGAATTGGTACGCAAAAGCACTGGCAAAGCATGTGTTGATTTCGAAGGTTTGTTGGACTTGTGCTGGATGCATGGCATTCCAGTCCTGTTCTTAAAGGACATGCCTAAAAACACCAAACGAATGACCGGCATGGCTGTCATGGTGGATGGCCGCCCCTCGATATTACTTGGCTTCAACTATGCAGTGCACTCAAAGCAGTTGTTTGTGCTGGCTCATGAGCTAGCGCACATCTTGTGCGAGCACGTCCAGACAAATGGTGCGCTGGTCGATGAGGATATAGCGGACGTCAGCGAGGGACTTGAGGGGCGGGCTCAGGTTCGGCGCGATGCGCAAGAACGGGAGGCAGATGCTTTTGCGCTCAGTCTAATCAGGCACGGCCAAATAGATATCATCCGGCAGATCCCCCGCCAAGCATCTGCTGCGACACTCGCCGCCGCAGCAATGAAGCTTGGTCTAACTCACGGTATAGATCTCGGGCATCTGATCATGTCCTATGCAAAGGAGCATGATGACTGGATCAGGGCGAACCAAGCGATGGGTTTCGTGCCGCAAGACATTGGAGCAATTGAGTTACTGCGAGACAGGTTCATAAAAAATGCTGACCTGTCAGCGATAACCGAGGAAGGTGCCGACCACCTTTTCACCATGCAGGGATTTGCGAGGTAACCCGTTCTTGTATCTGCTAGATAGTGATGCCGCCAAGAAGATCTGCCAATACCACCTTCTCCACGAACTGGCTGGAGCGCTAAACTGCGCCTTAGCCGATTTCGCGGTGCTACCGCAGCTCAAATTCCAGTTGAAGCTAACCAAAGATGACAAGGCCCTAGCAAAGCTTGGCACCCAGGAAGCAGTGGATCTCGCGCGACAACTGGTGGCAGCGGCATGCGAGGTTCAGGTCGTGGCCGAATCAGCAAATCCACTATTGCTACTCAATCGGCCCGATATTGATAGCGGAGAGGCAACATTGTTCGCTGCGTTATACGGCAACGAGGCAGAACTGCTGAGCGGAGACAAACGGGCCTATGTGGCTCTTTCCAAGGTTGATGACGTGCCAACAGTGGATGCTCTTTGGGCCCATTTAATCTGCCTGGAAGAGGCAATGTGGCTTGTTTTGAAGCATATAGATTTTCAGCAGGTCTCGGACAAGGTCCGGGGCCGACCGGATGTCGACATGGCTATCAGCATCTCGTTTGGCCGGACAGCGGCGAACCCATTAGAGACTGTGAATGAGGCGCTTTGGGGCTACCTGAGAAGTCTGCGGACAGATACCGGCGGAAAGTATCTACTGCCGAGCTGCGCCACCGCATGAAGCGCCAAAACTATCGTGATGGTGGAAGGAAACGGTACAGTAGCAGTACAATGCCGATGTTTCATAGACTTCGCAGAATTACGCTAAACCCATGATATTGAAACACTTAAAGCTTCCTGCACCTACGGAAAATTATGCTCGTTTTTGCTGGGCTTATAGTGTCGCCCAGCAACTCATAATCCTTTGGTCCACGGTTCGAGTCCGTGTGGGCCCACCACCTTTGAAAGCCGCGCATTGCGCGGCTTTTGTGTTTCTGGCGGAACACGTCAGATACAGTCCTATGGTCCAAAGGTACGCGCCTTCACCGCTCAGCTTCCGGACAATTCGAGAGAACCGACCTTTTCAACAGAATCGGCCAAAAACTGCCGTTCAGATCGCAGCTCAATTCTTCGCAGGCGCTGGCGCAGAGGGAAGTTGTTGCACCTCTGTGCAGTCGACCATCGCAACAGGCGCAGCCGCTGGCGGTGCGATGTTCAGCCTCGTTGGCAGTACAGGCGTATTCGTAGAGACGGCCATCCTGATGCTGTGTTGGCCGCGTTGCTGGTTGCGCTGCGTGTCCGGATGCCTTCTGTTCATGGCAGTACCCTGACCAGGTCAGCGATGCATCGTTGATAAGATGCCCCGAGGCGCCGCAGCCGCTGCACAAACGCAGATCTGGAGGGCTGTCGAACAAGGGGTGTTGTCGTAGAATGCCCACCCTTGAACAACCTCAAAGGAATGAAATCTATGCCCGGCGAAAAAACCAGGAAGACGCTTGTGTATTCGGCGTGGGGGTTACTGTTTTTGAGCGTGGTGGGGGTTCTGGTCATACAGGCTTTCCAAGAAACACCCCAGCCGAGCAAACCCACCTTTCTCAGCGACCTCATCATTGTGACCGCGCGAACGATGGCCCAGAATCGAATAATCGACGAAGATATAACCTTCGTTCGGGCGCAAGCGGCCAACAGTCACGCACTCAAGTTCTATTACACGTTGACCCGTTATGACACTCATCCCAATAACGTTGACTTGGGCGTTATGAAATCAAACATCCTCAAGGCTAATTGCGCCGCGCAAATGCGCAGCGACCAATCGATACTTTCCTTAGGCGGCACCCTCATTTACATTTTTGGCAGCAAAAATGTAAAAGAGGTTGGACAGTTCGAAATTAACAAGCAGAGTTGTGAGGGCTGATGCTACCCCTGATGTCGCCTGCATGACAGGGGCAGGTCAGCCTTTGCGCTCTCCCCTATCCCAGCCTTTCCCGGTGCAATTCAGGTTCAAGCCCGCTTGGGCAACTTCCAGTTCGGCCGGATGAAGTGACAGGTATACCCGTTCGGTATCCGCTCCAGATAATCCTGATGCTCCGGCTCCGCCTCCCAGAACTCGCTGGCGGGCTCGATTTGTGTGACCACACGCCCCGGCCACAGCTTGGAGGCGTCCACGTCAGCCGCGGTATCTTCGGCAATATCCCTTTGCTGTTCGCTCAGGTAGTAAATCGCCGAACGATAGCTTGGTCCAAGATCATTGCCCTGCCGGTTAGGCGTGCTCGGGTCATGGATCTGGAAAAAGAACTCAAGAATCTGCCGGTAGCTGATCACCGCCGGGTCAAACACGATCTCAATCGCTTCGGCATGATTGCCGTGGTTGCGGTAGGTGGCGTTCGGTACGTCACCACCGGTGTAGCCGACTCGCGTATGCAGCACGCCGGGGTAGCGTCGCAATAAATCTTGCATGCCCCAGAAGCAGCCGCCGGCAAGGATGGCGGTTTCGGTTGAGTTGGTCATGGTCTGTCCTTGCTGTTCATGGATACAGGGATAGTTATGGGGTGATGTCAGGCAATACCAAGCCGGATGAAGTAAAAAACCGGATCGTGTTGCGGAACGAGTACACGTCCTACAGAAGCCTTGGCGCCTTGCTCCGTTGCCTACAGTTGCATCAGAATCCGCTGGCTTGAGCGCTTGAGTCAGCGTTTCCAAGATGGCTCGTTCGCTGACAACTCAGTGATCGGGTTTAGTTGACCCACTACAAACCTGCCAACCAAACAACTGTAAGTCCAGTCATCGACCCTCTCAATCACCCGATCAAAACATCCGATTAGCCATCCTCCGAAACATTCCGTAACGTTGTTTCCCCGTGCGACAGATGCGCGCACCGCTTGAGCTTCTGCTCCCCACGCTCAGCCCACGACCACGCACGAGCCCACCATGTCTCTGAACACCCCGCAGCAAATCGCTGAAATTGCCGTCGAAAGTGGCGTCAAGAAAGCCCACTTGGGCCTGTCGTCGTTGATGATCCTGGGCTTTCTGGCAGGGGCTTTCATTGCCCTCGGGTTTCTTCTCGATATTCATGTCAGCACCATGATCCCTCACGAATGGGCGTCGCTGGGCAATCTGCTTGGTGCTGTGGTATTTCCGGTCGGGCTTATTCTGGTGGTGCTGGCCGGTGGCGAGTTGCTGACCGGCAACATGATGAGCCTGCCCATGGCGCTGTTCGCCGGGCGTATCGGTCTGGGTCAGTTGGTGCGCAACTGGGTACTGGTGACGCTGGCCAACCTGATCGGCGCGCTGTTCGTCGCCTATTGTTTCGGCCATGTGGTGGGGCTGACTGAAGGAGCATTCATGGCCAAGACTGTGGCCATCGCCAATGCCAAGGTGGGGGCCAGCTTTGAACAGGCGTTCATCTCCGGCATTGGCTGCAATTGGCTGGTGTGCCTGGCGGTGTGGCTCAGCTACGCGAGCAAGGACGTGATCGGTAAAGTGGTCGGCATGTGGTTTCCGGTGATGGCATTCGTCGCGATCGGCTTTCAGCACATCGTCGCCAACATGTTCGTTATTCCTGCAGCGATCTTTGCCGGCGCCTTGAGCTGGGCGCAGTTCGGCGACAACTTCGTTCCGGTATTTTTGGGTAACGCGGTGGGCGGTGCGGTGTTCGTAGGCCTGGCCTATCACCTGGCCTTCTTCAATGCGGCAGCCCGACCTGTTGAGCTGTCCAGGACCAGCGGCGCGCAAGCACCGGAATAATCTGACGCCATACACGCTCTGTGGTGAAAAGAGATGACGACCGCAGAGCAAACCAGCAAGTTAAAGAGCAAAACTCACGTCACAAGCAAATAGTCGAGTTGCTCGACAAGAGCAGCCTTTGATTTGAAATGAAGCCGACTCCTCGCGTGCCTGCTGCCAACCCATGCCGCACACGTTCAGACACTGTCCATAAAACCGATCCACGCCGCCAGCAGCAACAAAACCGCCAGCACTCTATTCATGCACTTCACTCGCCAAGGCGATGTGAGCCAGCGGGTCGAGCCTGCGCCCATCAACGCCCAGCTGCCGAGGCAGGGCAAGGAAATCAGAAAGAACACCAGCGCCAGGTAAGACACCGGGTTGCTCTGGCTGAATACACTGACCACCGCCAGCGCCATGACCCAGGTCTTGGGATTTACTAATTGCAGTGCTGCGCCACCGATAAAGCCCATCGGTAGGCTGTTTTGCCGCTCGATTGAGTCGGTCGGGCTGGCACCTGTCTTCCAGGCCAGCCAGGTCAGCCACAGCACGCCGACCCACGCCATGACGCGCTGAGCATTGGGGATCGCGAGCAGTGAGTGGCCGACACCCATGCCGACGAGCAACACCAACAGTGCAGCGCCGGTGCAGGCTCCCAGAATCAACGGTACGACGGCGCGCCAGCCGAAGCGGGCACTGTTGCTTAATACAAGGATGTTGGTGGGGCCGGGGGTAATCGAGGCGACGAAGGCGAACAGAATGAAAGGCAGCATGATCGGCAATCCAGGGCTGAAAAAGCCCATGCTGCGACATACCACAGGATCAGTCTGGAAGGTTTGAGCAGCGCAAGCGATAGGCCGCCGGGCTCAGTCCGTAGGCGCGCATGAACCAGCGGCCCAGATGGCTTTGGTCAGCAAAGCCCAGATCGCTGGCCACCTGAGCGGGCCAGATTCCGGCTGCCAGCATTCGACGGGCCTTGGCCAGGCGCAGCTGTACCAGATATGCATGAGGCGGCAGGCCGAAGGCGGCCTTGAACGCCCGAGTCAGGCGAAAGCGGTCAACGCCACAAACAGTTGCCAACTCGTTCATGCCCACGTCCTGATGCAGATGCGCGTGCAGATAATCCCTCGCCCGCAAGGCCACCTGCGGCAAGCGCGGATCGGGATCGGTCATGCGTCGCCATTGCACCCGATCAATGAGCTGCGCCAGTAATTCATCCAACGCGCTTTGACGAACGATGCGTAGTTCTTTTTGATGCAGCGCCGTGAAAGCGAACGTGACCGCGTGAGCCAGCCGTGATTCGGTTTGCAGGGTGTTGGCGAAAGAAGGCAGATGCTGGTCGGGAGCCTGATCGAACAACCCACTGAGCTCCCGGCTCAGCCAATGCGGGTCCAGGTACAGCATCTGATAGGTGAACCCTTCGGCGCACGGGGCATTGCCATCATGAATTTCCCCCGGTTCCAGTGTGAACACCTGCCCGGGCGTGCTGGCATGGCGCTGACGGCGGCAATTGAATTGCTGCACACCTTGCCGGGTAACACCCACCAGATAGCTGTCATGCCAATGGGGATCATAGGCATGCCCCTGAAAGTGCGCGTGCAGCGTCTCGATGCCTGTATCAAAGTCGCGAGCGAGGTCTATCCAGTGTGTGGAAGGCATAAAACACCTGAATCGATGAAAGCGATTGGTTATCGCTGACGTCAGGAGGTGAGTCTAGAACATTCGTGCATTCATCTGTCTGTTGGAATTGCAGTTGCCAAAGGTCGCGACACGAAGCCCAACGGCTCGCTATCCAAAAGTTTTCATAAACGGCTCAGCACATCGCCTGACCGCAGCGATGACCTCCGGCGCCCGCTCGTTCAGCTCAACCGAACGCGCCAGTACTTGCTCCAGTGCCTGAAGTTGCCCGGAAATCACCTCCTCTGGACGTGTCACATCACAGATCTGGGCGAAATCCAGTAGGCCCTGCCGCGAGGCGAATAGCGACTTGTTGCCGAGCAGATCCAGTGCCAACACGTCCTCGGGGATGTAAGCCGTGGTGTTGACGATGTCGTAAGCTGGAGCGAGCCGTGCATCTCGTTGGGTGGGGTTGGAATACAGCAAACCGAAGTTTTTCAGGTGGGCGTCGCCGTTGCCGACAATACAGCTCAGGGTCACGATGGCGAATAGCTGGGCCAATGAGTCCTGTACCTGGTCGGGGGCACAGAACAGACGGATTGCTTCGGCGATAGCGGAGTAGCTCTTGCAGCGTGGTCATCATCAGTCGAATACTCCCTCAATTTCATCCAGTGTAGGCATGACAGCGGGTATGACCGAGAGCTCACAATCCAGCGCCCCGAGCACGCGCGCATAGGCCGTCATACCTACTGAGAGGTCACCTTTTTCTACGGCAATTATCTTTTGCCGGGTGACGGCTGCCATCGTGGCAAGCCTGGCTTGCGTAAGCCCTCGATTGAGGCGGCGCTGCCGAATCTGCTCGCCAAGACGCGTTGTGATGAGGGAATAGTCCATGTTCCGTATACATAACAAATTAGATGAAATGTAACGTATACCTAACCTTTGAATAAATCAAACTGTTGTGTGAACGGGGCTTTGAATCGCGGCACCGGCTAGCGGATTTATTGAAATGCTATTACAAAGTCAGATGAGGCCTGGCGGCTCTGAGCTACACATCGAGGCCATTTCAAAGCCACCATCCCAACCACATTCGTCCCCAATTCAACCTCGATGCCCACGCCCTCCAACTGCCCCACCTCTGCCCACTCCCCCAACTCACGCCCATGCAGTTTCAAAAACGCTTCTCGCTCACACCAGGCCCTGGCAAACGCGACCGGGCGCATCGTCTCGGAAACATCCCGCAGTCGCGCACCTACATCTGGCCCGAGATAATCCCGCGCAACAACCTGCCAGTCCGGTACAGGCTGGACCTGCATCAAGTCCACACCCACCGCTCCGTTGAGATTGACCGCAGCCAGAGAGAATCCAGCTTCGTGGCTGATGGAAAAACCGGGCTCCGGCAGGCCGTCGATCATCAATCGCGGTGCAACACCTGGAGCGCTGATGAACGTGATCGCGTCCGGGGGCAATTCGAGCCACTGCCCCACGGCTATACGCGCGCAGGTCCGAATGCGGTTTCTCGCGTCATCTCTTGCAGAGCCAGGCCTGGTGACGCAACTGACCAGCAATACACCGTGGTTCGGGAAAGACTTGGGAGGGGCAAGCTGGCCATTTTCATCAAATGTCCAGCTCGCTCCGGGCCTCATGCTTTGTCAGGTGCCGCAGGGCAGCCGGCCCAGCGGCTGCACGCGGGGATGTGTTCGCCTTTCATCACCAGGGTCAGTGGGCCAAGGTGCGCATCGTTGCCGACTACGGCGCTGTAGAGCACGGCGCTGCGTGGCCCCATGTACACCCGTTCGCCGATGATGACGTGGTCGATTTTCATCACCCGGTCTTCAAACAGGTGTGTTTGCGGGCAGGCACCGGCATTCAGTTCGCTGTCTGCGCCGATGCTGACGCAGTCGAATTCGGTGATGTCGGTGGTGTCCATGTACACCCCTCGTCCAATCTTGCAGCCGAGCAGGTTGAAGGCCAGCGGCAGCCACGGAGTACCGCGCAGGTAGCGCATGAAGTTTGGTGCGGCCATGCCTTCATAGAGACTGGTGATGCCTTCCGAGAGCCATACGAATGGCGTCCACATAGGGTCCGCGCGTTTGCGATAGCGCCCCATGACCAGCCACTTCAAGGCTGCAATCAACAGAAAGTTACCCACGCTGTAAGCCAGGCCGATTACGGCAAGGTAAGCCAGCACGGCACCCCAGCGCTCTTGGTCGGCGAGTGGCATCAGGTCAAGCATCACCGTATAGCCAACCGCAATCACCACTGCGTGCGGAGTGACGATGCGTACACCTTCGACCAGACCTCGGGCCAGACGACGCAATGGCGAGGGCTTGAAGGTCAGCGATTCCGGAGCACCGCTTACCTGCTCGCGGGCTGGCAGGTGAATTGGCGGCGAGCCCAGCCAGGTGTCGCCATCGGCCATCTTGCTGTTATCCGGTGCACAGGAGTGGACGCCGATCAGGACGTTTTCTGGCAGCACCGTGCCATCTGAAATGTAACCGCCGTTGCCGACAAAGCTGCGATTGGATACGACTGTGGGTTGCATGGTCATCCAGCCGCCATCGATACGCTCATCGCCCAGCATCACCGCATCGGCGATAAAGGTTTCATCACCCAGGGTCAGCATGTCCGGAATGACGCCCTGGGCGCTGGAAATCTCGGCGTCGCGCCCTACTTTCGCACCCAACAGTCGATACCAGAAGGGCGAATACACCGTGGCGTAGATGCCGGACAGCACGTTGAGGCTCGCTTCCTGAATCTGGCTGATCAGCCACTTGGCGCAGTAGGTATTGCTGTGTACCGCATAGCGACCCGGCTTGAGACGTGGAAAGACGATCCAGCGCAATGCCGCAGACGCCAGAACAGTCGCGACGATCAGCACCGCACTGGCCGGAAACGCGAGTATGAAATAGCGAGCCAATTGCCCCGCTGCCCCGCTGCCCTCAAACCACGGCAACACGTGCCGGGTATCGAACCAGTCGATCAGGAAAAAAGTAGGGAAGACCGGAATGAAGAACAGCGTGGCAACCGACAGAATACCGAGGGCAAAGAACAGTTTTTCTGCACGCAAGCGCGCACGACTTGCCATGGGCCGCGCAGGCTGACTGAGCGTATCGAACGCGCCGACATCACGCGCAGGTGAGCCCTGCCAGATACGCCCAGCCGGAACCTGCCGGCCGTCGGCCATGGCCGATTGCGCCTCAAGATGCCCCCACGGACCGATAGCGGTATTGCCTTCCATGATCACGTAAGAACCCACACAGGCATTGTCCTGCAAGGCGATACGTCCCAGATGCAGCTGACCCCGCTCGACGCGTGCGTTCTCGAAGCTCACGCCGTTGCCGACGCTGACCCCGTCACCGATTTCCAGCAGGTCGTGGGCCCGCATTGTGGCCCCGCCGATAATCACTTCCTCACCGATCTTTGCTCCCAGGGCGCGCAGCCACAGGGGATAAAGCGAAGAACCACTCAACAGGTAAGTCGGTGCCGACTCGACCATACGGTCGGCGGCCCACCAGCGAAAGTAAGTGACGCCCCACAATGGGTATATTCCAGGCTTCAGGCGACCAACGATCAGCCATTTGGCCGCCCACGCGATGAAAAACTGCAGAACGGTGGCAATCAGAAACACCGAGATAGAAGCCAGAGTCGCCAAAGCCACAGAGTCGTCAGGCGAACCGGTAAGCAAGTGGTAGGTAAAGAACGGCGCGAGCCACTGGGTCATTCGCAGGCTGACCATTACCGGCAATGCCAGGGCCTGAGCCACGCCGCAGCGCCAGCGACGCCACGCGGACGGAAGCGTCCAGTCGACCGGGGCAGCCATCTCTTGCGGTGCTTGATCCAGCACTTCGGCAATCGCGCCGATACGGCGTTGCTGGTAAATGTCGCGCACGGTGATTTGTGCAAAGCGAGGGTTCGCCCGCAAGGCCGAGGCCAAACGAGCGGCAAAGAAGGAATGCCCGCCCAGATCGGTGAAAAAGTCCGCATTGCGGCGGATCGGCATGCCTGGAAAGAGTGTGGCCAACGCAGCAAACAGTGCAATTTCGCCTTCAGTTTCAGCCACGTCGGACTCTGCGTCAGCACCAGCGGCATCAACCGTCAACGGGCGGGCCTTGAGTGTTTTGCGGTCGATTTTTCCGGACGTGAGGCGCGGCATGCTATCGAGCAGCTCGAAATGCCCCGGCACCATGTACGACGGTAACCGGGCCTGCAAGGCCTTGCGCATCTGGCTGGTGAATGTGGAATCCGTCGATGTGTCGCAAACCAGATAAGCAATCAACTGATCAACGCCACCCTCGTTGCGCAACAGGACTGCGACAGTACCTACACCGGGTTGTTGCGCCAACAGCGCTTCAATCTCGCCCAGTTCGACGCGAAAGCCACGAATTTTCACCTGATCATCGGCACGTCCCAGGCATTGTACTTGCCCTTCATCGTCGATCCGTGCGAGGTCGCCGGTCCGGTACAGGCGCGCATCGTGATAGCCGGTGGACCACGGGTTAGGCAGGAATTTCTCCTGGGTCAGATCCGGCCTGCCCAGATAACCTTCAGCCAGACCTGGGCCGATGATGCACAGTTCGCCGACTTCGCCACGGGGCAGCAGGCTGGGTGCCAGGCTGCTGCCGACCGCTGGGTCATTGGCGATTACCAACAGACCATAATTGGGGAGCGGCGTACCAATCGAGACCGGGCGACCACGCGACAACCGCGCCAGACTCGCCGATACAGTGGCTTCGGTGGGCCCGTAGGTGTTGAACATTTGCCGGTTCGGCGTGGCCCAGCGGTCGACCAGCGACTCAGGGCACATCTCGCCGCCCAGATTGATCACGCGCAGGCCGGGGACGTCTTCGCTGAACAGCGCCAGCAAGGTAGGCACCGCGTGCAAAACGCTGATGCGCTGCTCGTTCAGCAGACGTGGCAGGGTTTCGGGGTCTCCGCTGGTTTCCTTTGGGCCTATCCACAACGTTGCGCCCACCAGATAGGCAATCCAGATTTCCTCGAACGACATGTCGAATGCCACGGAAAAGCCCTGGTAGACCCGGTCGCTGGCGCGGATACCGAGTACCGCGTTTTCGCTGCGCAGGAAATGGCAGATGCTGCGCTGGGAAATCAGGATGCCCTTGGGCTTGCCGGTGGAGCCGGAGGTGTAGATCACGTACGCAGGATGTTCGGGAAGCACACCACTGCGGCGCACCAACGCTGCGTCGGTCTGTGTCAGCAGCGATTCGGCAGTCCACACTTTCAGACCGCTACCAGCCAGCAACGGGCTCAGCGCGTTACAGGACACCAGCCCCACGGCACTGGCATCGTCCAGGCATATCTGCAGACGCTCAACCGGCGTGTCCTGATCCAGAGGCAGCCAGGCGGCACCCGCCTTGGCGATACCGGCCTGCATCACCAGAAGCTCAATGCCTCGCGGCAGCCACAGACCAACGATGTGCCCCGGCCTTACGCCAGCCTTGATCAGCGCAGAAGCCACCTGATCAGCCTGCCGGTCCAGCTCCCCATAACTGATCCGGTGCTCGCCGAAGATCAGTGCCACTTGCTGCGGATCGCGCCGGGCGCTGGCTTCCAGCAAATCGGCCAGCACTTCCTCGCGCAGCAGTTCAGGTTGAATCGGACCGTAAATCACGTCCGCCGATTGTTCGTTCTGGCAGGTCTGCAGCAGGTTCAGGTTATTCATGGCAGCAAATATTCGCTCGTCTGAAGGAGATGCCTGAGATTTCTGGTTATGGGGTCAGAGCCGGTCCATCAGCGAGTGGCGTGCATTTTGTGGTGACAAGGTGTCCGCAATATTTATGTTTTGATACATTTTGGCTGGAGCGCTGCAGCTCTCACCGCGGTGAAAGAACAGGCTGGCAAGGCGAATATGGCAAAGACTGGCTGTACGAATCTTGAACGATGCAGCGAAGGCAGCAGGTGCCTGTCGAGACAATGGTCTGCCCGTTTTTTCAGTGCTATGACTGCACTCAGGGATCGTTTAAACGAATGGCGCGCACCGTTTCAAGTGCTCCATTCAAAGGAAAACTTCGGTGCCGTGAGCCAAGGAGGGAATGCATCTTTCAGGGTAAAAACCTTGAGGACGGCAACACGCGTCAGGTGCTGCCGACGGCCTTGTGCTCTTCAGCCAGGCAGGGCTCAGCGCCCGACTGAAGAGCAGCTATTTGCCATAGCGGCTGATGAACAGCGCGGCGCGTTTGGTCACCACGGGCAGCGAACTCAGATCGATGGTTTCATTCTCGCTGTGGGCACCCTGCCCCCACGCGCCAAGCCCGTCCAGGCTCGCCGTTACATATTTGTTCACATAGGAAATATCGGCACCGCCTCTTTCCGCTGACGGAGCCGATTCCAGTGCAGGTCCATCAAGGTCCTGGCTGACCTTGCTGTAGGCTTGCAGAAGTTTGCGATTACTTTCGCGATCAACCATGACCGGCATGATTGCCTTGATCTTCAACTCGCTATGGGTCTGTGGCAGCGAGTGACTGGCTATTTCCTGCAGGCGGGCTTCGGCGGAGCTTCGCTGTTCTTCACTGCTGAACCGCAGGTCGCCATGCACGGACACTATTCTGGCGATTGTGGTTTTTCTTCCCGAGGCAGTGCCTTGCCCGCTTGGTACATCTTCCTGGGCTGTGGCACCGCCCAGAATGAGCCCAGGGTTGATGGTCAAGCCTTGCTCACCGGAGAGTTTGGAGCGAATTTCATCAAGCACCCGGGCCGACTCGTACACCGCACCGAAACCGGTTTCAGGCTGAAAAATAGTCGCTGAGTGTTTGTCTATGCCGGTACTGGTCAGAAACCATTCGCTCAACCCTCTGCGTTCGGTGAGAGCCTGATTGGGCGACAAGGCGAATTCAAAGCCCAGTGCTATGTCACTTCTTTTGGCTTCGGCAATCAGCCATTCTCTGGAAATTTCAGTCGGCTTGGCCGCCAGCTCTTCGTCACCAACCAGGACCACAGAGATATTCATGTCCTGCAATGCGCCGCTGTGTTTCAGCGCCTGCAAGGCGTAAAGAATGGTGACCAGGCCGCCCTTGTCGTCGATCACTCCGGGGCCTTTGGCTTTTTTGCCGCCATCTATCAATGAATACTCCTGAAACTTGCTGGTGGCCGGAAACACCGTGTCCAGATGGCCTATCAGCAGAATTCGTTTCGCAGACTTGTTACCGTCATGCACCGCGACAAGGCTACCGGCATGGTTCATCCCTGCGGGCAGCTCGTGCCAACGGGTATCGAAGCCCAGCGCTTCCAACTCTGCCTTCATCAGATCACCGACCTTGACGACACCGTCCACGTTGTCCGTGCCGCTGTTGATGTTCACCAGTTTTTCAAGCAACGCGACCTGCTCGGCACTGTGACTGTCGACGTACGAAGTAATGCTCTGTTCATCGAGCATCGTTCCTGCCAATGCGCCATGGCAGAAAAACAAAGTCGTGAGCAGGGAAATACTTTTTTTCATGGAAGATAAACTCCGCTTGGCCATTAGTGATGACCGGGGCATTGCGCCCGGGATCTCATCAGATTGCCCACAAGGAGCGATGCTGTGCCGTCCTAAGTGTCGGGAAGGCTGATACGGTTCCATTGCGCCAGCAAGTGAACCACTATGAAGGCGGACGAACGGTAGTTGAATTTTTTTGGCCCGAAACAACGTCTGGACGGTGAGCCGAATAGCCAGCACAATCGGCTCACCTTATGAGCCGATTAAACCCGTATTCGGCTCACCTCAAAGGCATATCCAATGTCCGAACATCTCTGGATCTGGCAGCAGCCGGACTGGCCCCACTTCAACTGGAGCGATGAACGCATCGCGCCCTTGATACGAGCGTGCGCTAAAGCTCAAGGTCGCCTGCTGGGAATGAGCGGCGTAGTGAGTGGCGATGCCGAAATGCGCGAGGGCGTGGACACCCTGTTGCAGAATATTGTTACCTCGTCTGCCATCGAAGGCGAGCGACTGAATGTGGGCTCTGTCAGGTCTTCGTTGGCGCGTCGTCTGGGTATTGCCAATAACGGTAAACAAAACCCCCGCAGCGAGGGGTTGGCAGAGCTGATGCTGGACGCCACACGCAGGCACGATCAACCGCTTGACCTGCAACGCCTGTACACCTGGCATCGCTGGCTGTTCCCGGCAGAAGACAGCTTTGTATCCGCTCGCATCCTGGCAGGCCAGTTGCGTAGCGACGAGCCCATGCAGGTGGTCTCCGGGAGACTTGATAGACCGGTCGTGCATTTCGAAGCACCACCGCGCGCGGTGCTTGCGCAACAACTGGACGACTTCCTCGACTGGTTTGCCGCCAGTCAAAATGATCCGGGGCTAGATCCATTCGTGCGTGCCGGCATCGCACATTTCTGGTTTGTGACGCTGCATCCATTTGACGACGGTAATGGTCGCCTGACGCGGGCACTGACTGACCTGACGCTGACTCAGGGCGATCAACAAGCCATTCGGCTGTTTTCCATGTCTGCCAGCATCCTCGATGACCGCGCCGGGTATTACCATGTTCTGGAAACCAGCCAGAAACGTACAACCGATATCACCGAGTGGCTGGAATGGTTTTTGCGCACATTGCTGAACAGCATTGAGCATGCCCTGGTTCGTATCGAACGGGTGTTGGCCAAGACGCGATTCTGGCAGTTGCACAATGGTGACGGCTTGTCCGCCGAGCAGGTCAAGGTGTTGAATCGACTGCTTGATGGCGGCGAGCGGGGCTTTGAAGAAGGTCTGAGCGCCGCGCAGTATCAAGCGGTAGCGAAAGTCTCCAAGGCCACGGCGACCCGGCATTTAAGTGATCTGCTTGGCAGAAACTGCCTGACTCGTCTGCCCGGCGGCGGCCGCAGCACTCGCTACCAGATCAATCGGCCCTTGCCATAAGGGCTGCAGAATCTGAGAGGGCTACTAGCCCTTCAAGCGCGCGGCACTGGTAGCATCGACCGTAGCGTCCAACTCTGCACACAGGACACGCCATATAAATGTAGGCCTGAGCCATCAGAAGTCCTCCGGCTTGCTTCTGGGCAGGCGAACGCGCTTGCGGTCGGCCGCTTCAAGCTGTTCGACGCTAAACGACTCGTCGTCTCGCAGCCCCTGAAACAAGCGCTCTGACACACCCAGCCCCCAGACCACCAGCATGAAGTCGCGCAGCGATACGCCGTCTGCGCTGCCTGCTTCGATGCGTCGAAATGTACGCAGCGAAATGCCCAGCCGCTCGGCAAGATCCACTTGCCGAACGCCCTGTTGTAGCCGGGCCTGCTTTACCAGCAGGGCAATCCGCAACAGCGTGTCGCTGCATTGAACGGGGAAAAAAGCTTTCATGAGCAGTTACCAGCGAGCAGGCGCGGGGGTTCAAGGAATCACAAAGTAGCAAGCTTGCAGGCTTGAACCTGTAGATAATAGATCATGAAAGTACACATTAATGACCATAAAGCCTCATATAAAGGCATCTTAAAAAGTGCTGGATTTCATCCTTACTGAATTCAGATCGTCATTCCTACCGCTTGAATCCACGATGTCATGTTCACTGATCGCCAACATACACCACCCATCTCCTCTCAAAATGTGGCTTACTGAGACCTGCCATCATCCAATCAGGGAATCTCTTCCCTACCCTCGCGGTCTCTTAACGCATGACGAATTCGCGCTCTGCTTTCATACCCTCCTGGCTTCGCCCTGTTCTGCGTCCGCTGCTGGACCCGTATCGCCGTTATCGGCATGCGCGGCTGATCCACGCGGCGCGAATTGCGGTGGGCTTGCTGGTGACGATTCTGTTGACCACGGGCCTCAATCTGCCCCATGGCGAGTGGGCGTCGGTGACGATGCTGATCGTGATCGGCGGTTTGCAGCACCACGGCAATATCGGCAAAAAATCAGTCGAGCGCGCCTACGGAACGTTGATTGGGGCTGGTCTTGGCCTGATCGTGGTGGTCCAGCAGGGCTATCTGGAAATGCCGTTGCTGACCTACGCGATGATGTCGGTGCTGTGCGGTTTTTTTGCCTATCACGCTATCGGCAAAGGCGGTTACACCGCGTTGCTGTCGGCGATAACGCTGTTTATCGTGGCTGGTCATGGCTACAACCCGATCAGTGACGGGTTGTGGCGCACAGTAGATATTTTGATCGGTATCGCGCTGGCGCTGGCCTTCTCCTTCGCCCTGCCGCTGTATGCCGTGTTTTCCTGGCGCTACAACCTGGCCAGTGGCTTGCGTGATTGCGCCAAGGTCTATGGACGCATCGTGCAAGGCCAGCCGGTCACCGCAGACGAGCATCTCAAGCTGACCGCCAGGCTCAACGCCACGATGCTGCAATTGCGCTCACTGCTGCCGTCGGTTTCCAAGGAAGTGAAGATGTCCATGGTCGAACTGGACGCCATTCAAGGCCATTTCCGCATGTGCCTGAGCACCCTGGAAATTCTTGCCAATATTCGCCCCGCCGATCTGGATAAAGTGGCGGGCGAGTCGTTGAAGACTTCGCTGGATAACGATTACCGGCAGATCCGTCGTCAGTTGATCGGCATGGCTCGCGCGCTGCAAACCGGCGCAACCGAGCGTCTGGTACGCACATCAGAAAGCGCTCCCGCGCAGCCGGTCATTCCAGCCGAGTTGATGGGCTATCACTTGATGACTCAGCAACTGGCACAGAACCTGGATGGCCTGCAGGCACGTCTGGCCAAGACCGCCAAACGCTGGAAGTTTTAAGGAAATACCCGTGCCCGATACCCGCCCGCCCGTGCTGGACGAAATTGATCGCCAGTTGATCGCAGCGCTGCAAATCAATGCACGCGAAAGCGTTGCCATGCTCGCCCGTCAACTGGGCATCGCCCGCACCACCGTTACCTCCCGGCTGGCACGCCTGGAAAGCAGCAAGGTGATTACCGGCTATGGCGTGCGCCTTGGCCAGCGAGTGGTCAGTGGCGGATTGCAGGCGTATGTCGGCATTACCGTGCAACCTCGATCGGGCAAGGAAGTGTTGCGGCGGCTGAGTGCCATGGCGCAGGTTCAGCAACTCTGTGCGGTGAGTGGCGAGTTCGATTATGTCGCCTGGCTGCGCACGGACTCTCCCGAGCAACTGGACCAGCTACTGGACCTGATCGGCAGCGTGGATGGTGTCGAGAAGACCACGACATCGATCATCCTCAGCAGCAAGATCGACCGCGGGCAACCGGTATAAGCAAGCCGTGGCTGAACAGAACCATACAATATGACCAAAATTTTCGTCAATTCGCATAAACAAACAGCATAACGACGACACTTTGCGTCTTATTTACGTGCTCACCCTTCTCTAGACTGTTGTTTTTCGCCGTTGCCCATCAAGGTCCGTCATGAAGAACAACCGTCACCCTGCCAACGGCAAAAAGCCGATCACCATGTTCGGCCCCGACTTCCCCTTTGCCTTCGATGACTGGATCGAACACCCGAAAGGTCTGGGCAGTATCCCGGCTGAAAATCATGGCGCGGAAGTAGCGATTATCGGTGCCGGTATCGCCGGGCTGGTGGCGGCCTACGAGCTGATGAAGATGGGCCTCAAGCCAGTGGTTTACGAAGCCTCCAAGATGGGTGGGCGGTTGCGTTCGCAAGAGTTTGAAGGTGCCAAAGGCATCGTTGCCGAACTGGGCGGCATGCGTTTTCCGGTGTCATCGACCGCATTCTTTCATTACGTCGACAAACTGGGCCTTGAGTCCAGGCCCTTTCCCAACCCGCTGACCGCCGCTTCAGGCAGCACCGTCATCGACCTGGAAGGCACCACCTATTACGCACAAATGCTCTCGGATCTGCCGGCGCTGTTTCAGGAAGTGGCCGACGCCTGGGCCGACGCACTGGAAAGCGGCTCGCAGTTCGGTGACATCCAGCAGGCTATCCGTGACCGTGATGTGCCGCGCCTCAAAGAGCTGTGGAACAAGCTGGTGCCGCTGTGGGACGACCGCACCTTCTACGATTTCGTCGCGACGTCCAAGGCCTTCGCCAAACTGTCTTTCTATCATCGCGAGGTGTTCGGTCAGGTAGGCTTCGGCACCGGCGGCTGGGACTCGGATTTCCCCAACTCGATGCTGGAAATCTTCCGCGTGGTGATGACCAATTGCGATGAGCACCAGCACCTGATCGTCGGCGGCGTGCAGCAGGTGCCGGTCGGTTTGTGGAGCCACGTGCCCGAGCGTTGCGCGCACTGGCCCAAGGGCACCAGCCTGTCTTCGCTGCACCGTGGCGCACCGCGTCCTGGCGTAAAACGTATTGCTCGGGCCGAGGACGGAAGCTTTTCCGTGACTGACAACTGGGGCGACACCCGGCAATACGCAGCCGTGCTGACCACCTGCCAGAGCTGGCTGCTGACCACGCAGATCGAATGCGAAGAATCGTTGTTCTCGCAAAAAATGTGGATGGCCCTGGACCGCACTCGCTACATGCAATCCTCGAAGACTTTCGTGATGGTCGACCGTCCGTTCTGGAAAGACAAGGACCCGGAAACCGGTCGCGATCTGATGAGCATGACCCTCACCGATCGCCTGACCCGTGGCACGTACCTGTTCGATAACGGTGACGACAAGCCGGGCGTGATCTGCCTGTCTTACTCGTGGATGAGCGATGCGCTGAAGATGCTGCCGCAGCCTATCGAGAAGCGTGTGAAGCTGGCGCTTGATGCGCTGAAGAAGATCTATCCGAAAGTGGACATCGCAGCGCGCATCATCGGCGACCCAATCACCGTTTCCTGGGAGGCCGACCCGCACTTCCTGGGTGCCTTCAAGGGTGCGCTGCCGGGGCATTACCGCTATAACCAGCGCATGTACGCGCACTTCATGCAGCAGGACATGCCCAGCGAACAGCGCGGCATGTTCATAGCCGGTGACGATGTATCCTGGACACCGGCCTGGGTTGAAGGCGCAGTGCAGACTTCGCTCAACGCCGTGTGGGGCATCATGAACCACTTCGGTGGCAAGACTCACGCCGAGAACCCAGGCCCCGGTGACGTGTTCCATGAAATCGGCCCGATTGCACTGGGCGACTGACAGAAGGAAGCTCCCATGCGCATTGCGCTGTATCAATGCTCGCCGTTGCCGCTGGATGTCAGCGGCAACCTGACGCGTCTGGAACACCAGGCCCAGACTGTCGCAGAGCAAGGGGCACAGCTGCTCATCTGCCCGGAGATGTTCCTGACTGGCTACAACATCGGTGCACAGGCAGCCAGTGAACTGGCGCAAGCGCAGGACGGTCCGGCGGCGACACGCATTGCCGCCATCGCGCAAGCCAGCGGCATTGCGATTCTGTACGGCTACCCGGAGCGCGGGCCTGATCAGCAGATCTACAACGCCGTGCAGTTGATCGACAGCCAGGGCACACGTCTGTGCAACTACCGCAAGACCCATCTGTTCAGTGAGCTGGACAGGTCGATGTTCGCAGCAGGCGAGGATCATTACCCGGTGGTCGAATTGAACGGCTGGCGTCTGGGCATGCTGATTTGCTACGACGTGGAGTTCCCTGAAAACACCCGTCGGCTCGCGCTGGCAGGGGCCGAGCTGATACTGGTGCCGACCGCGAACATGCTGCCTTACGACTTTGTCTGTGAAGTGACCGTACGGGCGCGAGCGTTCGAGAACCACTGCTACGTGGTGTACGCCAACTATTGCGGCAGCGAAGGCGAGATTCGTTACTGCGGGCTCAGCAGCCTCTGCGCACCGGACGGCAGCCGCCCACTGCTGGCATGTCAGGACGAAGGCTTGCTGGTGGGGACGCTGGACAAGGCATTGCTGGCCCAGGCCAGGACGGTGAACGACTATTTCGTTGATCGTCGGCCGGGGCTGTATACGTCGCTGACTTGATCCCGAGGCGTCACGCTCGGCGCTCCTACACTGGAGTGACGATCTCGACTATCGTGCGACGCTCCGCGTCGGCATGCAGTTCTGGAAGCTCCGCGTCCTGCCTTGGTTCAGCCATGCTCGCGAACTTCGCCGGTTATCCGCTAGCATGACGCTTTGCATTCCCTGCTGCCGTGGACACCCTCATGCCTGCCCCGCCTTCCTCTGACATCAAACGCCTCACGCTGGCCAACGGCCTGAATGTGGTGCTGTGTCATGAGCCGCGCCTCAAGCGC
Organism: Pseudomonas syringae group sp. J254-4; assembly: GCF_032586855.1. Classification (NCBI taxonomy): domain Bacteria; kingdom Pseudomonadati; phylum Pseudomonadota; class Gammaproteobacteria; order Pseudomonadales; family Pseudomonadaceae; genus Pseudomonas; species Pseudomonas syringae group sp. J254-4. The sequence goes on from NZ_JAWHOO010000015.1 coordinate 111,025, forward strand.
TGCGCGGCCTCATTGCGCGTCGCGGCGGGCAGCCATGATGCGCCGCGGGCCTGGCCGGGGCTGGCGCATTTTCTGGAGCATCTGTTGTTCCTCGGCACCGAGCGTTTCCCTGCCAGCGAAAACCTGATGACGTTCGTGCAGCGCCATGGCGGTCAGGTCAATGCCAGCACACGCGAACGCACCACTGACTTCTTCTTTGAGCTGCCGCAGGCGGTCTTTGCCCAAGGGCTGGAGCGACTGTGCGAGATGCTTGCCCGGCCGCGCATGAGCATGGCCGATCAACTGCGCGAGCGCGAAGTGCTGCACGCCGAGTTCATCGCCTGGGTCGGCGATAGCGCAGCACGCGATCAGGCGCACCGGCTGGCACCGATCAATCCACTGCATCCACTGCGCGGCTTTCATGCGGGCAATCGTTACAGCCTGTCAGTGCCCAACCCGGCTTTTCAGCAAGCGTTGAAAGACTTTTGCCGAGGCTTCTATCAGGCCGGACAGATGACCCTGTGCCTGAGTGGGCCGCTACCAATCGCCGAGCTGGAAACGCTGGCAATCAACCATGGCGCAATGTTCGCCAGTGGTGTGAAGGTCATACAGCAACCGCCTCCACCGCTGATTGCCAATCGACCAAAGGCTGACGAGCAAAACCACCTGCTGTTTGCCTTTGAGGACTTGCCGGAAAAGTCTGACGAAGCAGTAGCGTTCTTCTGTCACTGGCTTAATGCAGCTCAGCCGGGCGGACTGATTGCCGAGCTGGTCGACAGGGGCTTTGCCAGCTCATTGAAAGCCGCACCGCTGTACCAGTTCGGCGGACAGCTCTTGATTGATATCGAATTGAAAAATGCCCTTGCGAACACTCTCACCCTCAACAGCCTGTTTTTCAGCTGGCTCGATTTTTTCAAGGCTCACTGGCCGGTGCTGGTCGAGCAATATCAACGCCTCGAACAACGCCGCCTGCACATGCTCGGTGCGTTGGCGCTGGCACATCATTACTGTCGCGAGACGCCTGCGCAGTTAAGCGAGCAAGGCCAAGAGGCATTGCGCGTGCTGCTTGAACATTTCACGCCCGACGCGCTGGTCAGTTCCGCATTCGCCGATACCCACAGCATCGAGCAGGTCAATTGGCGTTTGCCAGCGCCGAATCCGTTTCTCGGTACGGTACTCAACAACAGCGATGAAGCCGCGTTTTATCTGCGTTGGGAACTGCCCTCCCCGCAGCCAGCCCTCTGGCGGATGCTCGATGCAGGGCTCAAGCCATTGATCGAAGACGCACGTCAGGCTGGTGTGGCCCTGACGTTCAGTGCTTACGGGCCTTATTGGCAGCTTCAACTGAACGGCCTGCGCGAGCCGATGGTTGCGGTTATCGAACACGCTCTGCATCGCTTGCAGCACCCTGAGCCCGCATCGCTGGCAGGCGACGAACCTGAGCTGATTCCGATTCGTCAGTTGCTCAAACAGCTTGCTGATCATTACCTGAGCAGCGAACCGCAGCTGACGGTTGGCGATCTGCCGAGCGTATGGGCGGCTTCGCGCTGGATCAGCTTCGCGAGTGGCTTGTGTGCGGCCAGCCAGCCCCTGATAGACGCCACATTGAAAGCAGCACCGGGCGTTCGGCAATCAGACTCACCAACGCTGCCCGCCACTCGCCCTGGCAAGCGCTGGGCGACTGAAGCGTCGTCCTCGTCGGAAGACGCGGTGCTGGTGTTTTGCCCGGCCCCTACGGCCTCCGTTGCAGATGAAGCTGCCTGGCGGCTGCTCGCGCACGTGTCACAAGCGCCCTTCTACCAGCGGCTGCGGGTCGAGCTGCAATTGGGTTACGCCGTGTTCAGTGGCACCAGGCAGATCAGCGGAAGGACCGGGCTACTGTTTGGCGTTCAATCGCCCTCATGCGACGCAGAGCAACTTTTTCAGCACATTGAAGCGTTCATCGGCAGCTTGCCCGAGCGGGTTCGCGATGCAGATGTGCCTGAGCAGATAAAAGCCCTTTCAGCCCAATTTGAGCCGTTGAGCATGCCGGACCAGCAGCAGGCAGACATGCAGTGGCAAGCGCATCTTGCCGGGCATCAGGGTAGCCACTCGCAGGCGCTGCAATGTGCTCTGTCAAATCTGGATACACACTCGTTACTCGCTGCTGCGGAGCAACTGACCAATGCCACTGACGGCTGGCTGATCGTGGCCAATCGCCCTGCCAGCGCGGCCATCCCGCTATCCTTACCTGAACGGTAATGGTCTTTCCTGCAGATTCCAGTCCTGCGCAATTGTTAAATTGAGTAACATAGCTCCCTAACTATCTGAACGTATGCCTTCAGCGATGCACTAAGATGTAGTCACCAACCGCAGCACTTATCCGAGGAGATTTTTATGTCGTGGACTAAACCTGCTTACACTGATCTGCGTATCGGTTTTGAAGTCACCATGTACTTCGCAAGCCGTTGATTTCAGTGCGCTGTGAAGCCTCGGTTCGCCGGGGCTTTTTTTATGGTTGTGGCTGTTTTTTATTTCAGAACGTGTGCCAGGAGCTGTCATGTACATCCAGATTCTAGGTTCTGCTGCTGGCGGTGGATTCCCCCAGTGGAACTGCAACTGCGTCAATTGCGCAGGTTTTCGCGACGGCAGCCTGCGTGCCCATGCGCGGACCCAGTCGTCCATTGCGCTGTCCGACGACGGCATAAACTGGGTGCTGTGCAACGCCTCACCGGATATCCGTGCGCAACTGCAGGGCTTTGCGCCGATGCAGCCCGGGCGCGCCTTGCGCGACACCGGCATCAGCGCCATTGTGCTGATGGACAGCCAGATCGACCACACCACCGGTTTGCTCAGCCTGCGCGAAGGCTGCCCGCACCAGGTCTGGTGTACCGACATGGTCCATGAAGACCTGAGCACCGGCTTCCCGTTGTTCGAAATGCTCAAGCACTGGAACGGCGGCCTGACCTGGAACCGCATCGAGTTACAGGGCAGCTTCGTGATCCCCGCCTGCCCGAACCTGCGTTTCACGCCCTTCCCGCTGCGCAGCGCCGCACCACCTTATTCGCCGCACCGTTTCGACCCGCATCCGGGCGACAACATCGGCCTGCTGGTCGAAGACACCCGCACCGGCGGCAAGCTGTTCTACGCGCCGGGCCTGGGCAAGGTCGATGAAGCACTGGCCGAGAAAATGCGTGACGCCGACTGCCTGCTGGTCGACGGCACAATGTGGGACGACGACGAAATGCAGCGCCGTGGCGTGGGCACGCGTACCGGCCGGGAAATGGGCCATCTGGCACAGAACGGCCCCGGTGGCATGCTGGAAGTCCTCGAAGGCTTTCCCGAGCAGCGCAAGGTGCTTATCCACATCAACAACACCAACCCGATTCTCGACGAAGACTCCCCGGAACGCGCGGAGCTGGTTCGTCGCAACGTCGAAGTGGCCTTCGACGGCATGAGCATCGAGCTTTAGGAGCTGACATGAGCGAATCGACTGCGCTGTCCCCCGCCGAATTCGAACAGGCCTTGCGCGCCAAGGGCGCCTATTACCACATCTACCACCCGTTCCATGTGGCGATGTACGAGGGCCGCGCGACCCGCGAGCAGATTCAGGGCTGGGTCGCCAACCGCTTCTACTATCAGGTGAACATTCCGCTCAAGGACGCAGCGATTCTGGCCAACTGTCCGGATCGCGAGATCCGTCGCGAGTGGATTCAGCGCTTGCTTGACCATGACGGTGCGCCCGGCGAAGACGGCGGCATCGAGGCCTGGCTGCGCCTCGGCCAGGCCGTGGGGCTGGACCCGGACCAACTGCGCTCGCAGGAACTGGTGCTGCCGGGTGTACGTTTTGCCGTTGACGCTTACGTAAATTTCGCCCGCCGCGCCAACTGGCAGGAAGCGGCCAGCAGCTCGCTGACCGAACTGTTCGCACCGCAGATCCACCAGTCACGCCTGGACAGCTGGCCGCAGCATTACCCGTGGATCGACCCGGCCGGCTACGAGTATTTCCGCACTCGCCTGGGCCAGGCCCGACGCGACGTGGAACACGGCCTCGCCATCACGTTACAGCACTACACTACGTATGAAGGCCAGCAGCGCATGCTGGAAATCCTGCAGTTCAAGCTCGATATCCTGTGGAGCATGCTCGATGCGATGTCCATGGCCTACGAGTTGAACCGCCCGCCGTATCACAGCGTTACAGACAAAAAGGTCTGGCATAAGGGGATTACGCTATGAAGCACGATCCGCAGTTCCGAGCGTTGACACCCAAATGGCATCAAGGCTATCGCTTTCAGTACGAGCCTGCGCAAAAGGCGCATGTGGTGCTTTACCCTGAGGGCATGATCAAACTCAATGATAGCGCTGCCCTGATTGGCGGGCTGATCGATGGCAAGCGCACCATCACCGCCATCATTCATGAGCTTCAGCAGCAGTTCCCCAATGTTCCCGAACTGGGCATGGACGTAGACGAGTTCATGGAAGGCGCCAAAAAGAAAAACTGGATCGATCTTGTCTGACCTGGCCCCCGTCACCAACACCCCGTACATACCGCCCACTCCCGAGGTCGGGCTGCCCCTGTGGCTGCTCGCCGAGCTGACCTATCGCTGCCCGTTGCAGTGCCCGTATTGTTCCAACCCGCTGGACTTCGCCAAACAGGGCCAGGAACTGACCACCGAGCAGTGGTTCAAGGTCATGCAGGAAGCGCGGGAGATGGGCGCGGCGCAGATCGGCTTTTCAGGCGGCGAACCGCTGGTGCGCCAGGACCTTGCCGAGTTGATCGCCGAGGCGCGGCGTCTGGGTTTCTACACCAACCTGATCACCTCGGGCATCGGCCTTACCGAAGAGAAGATCGTCGCCTTCAAGGAAGCGGGCCTGGACCACATCCAGATCAGCTTTCAGGCCAGCGACGAGCAGGTCAACAACATGCTCGCCGGCTCGAAAAAAGCCTTCGCGCAAAAGCTGGAAATGGCCCGCGCGGTGAAAAAGCACGGCTATCCGATGGTGCTGAATTTCGTCACCCATCGGCACAACATCGACCGCATCGACAAGATCATCGAGCTGTGTCTGGCGCTTGAAGCGGACTTCGTCGAACTGGCCACCTGTCAGTTCTATGGCTGGGCGCACCTGAATCGCCTCGGCCTGCTGCCGACCAAAGATCAACTGGTCCGCGCCGAAGCCGTTACCAATGAATACCGCGCCCGTCTGGAGGCAGAGAATCATCCGTGCAAACTGATTTTCGTCACGCCTGATTATTACGAAGAGCGTCCCAAGGCGTGCATGAACGGCTGGGGCAATATCTTCCTGACCGTGACGCCGGATGGCACCGCACTGCCCTGCCACGGCGCGCGGCAGATGCCGATCCAGTTCCCCAACGTGCGCGATCACAGCATGCAGCACATCTGGTACGACTCGTTCGGCTTCAATCGCTTCCGCGGTTACGACTGGATGCCCGAGCCGTGCCGTTCGTGTGACGAGAAGGAAAAGGACTTCGGCGGTTGTCGCTGCCAGGCCTTCATGCTGACCGGCGACGCCGCCAATGCCGACCCGGTGTGCAGCAAGTCCTACCATCACGGGATCATCACTCAGGCTCGTGACGAGTCCGAAACCGCTACTCAAACCATTGAAGAGCTGGCCTTTCGTAATGACCGAAACTCACGACTCATCGCAAAATCCTCCTGAACGCCTGAGCGCCGCACAAGCGGTTGCCGCAGGCGTCGACTTCGCCGAACTGGATGTCAGCTCGGCGGGCCTTTTCTGGAACGAATACCGCCCCGAAGACGGCGCCTGTCGTATCTGGCACTGGTACGCGAACAGCAAGCGCTGCCTGACGCCACAAGGCTTCAGCGTTCGCAGCCGGGTGTATGAATACGGTGGTGGTTCGTTCTGTCTGGCCGACGACGCGCTGGTGTTCGTCAATGAGCGCGACCAGCAATTGTACCGCCAGACGCTGGACGCCAGCGCGCCGGTTGCGCTGACGGAGGGCGACAAGCGTTATGGCGGCCTGTTCTTCAGCGGTGGTCAGATTCTCGCCGTTGAAGAAGACCACAATACGCATCGGCTGGTCGCTATCGATCTGGCTGACGGGCAACGCCGATTGCTGGCAGAAGGCGCGGACTTCTACGCAGCGCCGATCATCAGCGCCGACGGCAAACGCTTGGCCTGGATCGAATGGCAACGCCCGCATCAGCCGTGGACCAGCACCAGGTTGATGTGTGCAGCGAGACAAGACGACGGCCACTGGGGCACTGCGCAGTGTGTTGCAGGCGACGGCGCGCAAGAGTCACTGCAACAACCGCGCTTCGATGCCCACGGGCGGCTGTATTGCCTGACTGACCGCGCGGGCTTCTGGCAGCCGTGGGGTGAATCGCCTTCAGGGTTTGCGCCGCTGCCCGCCAGCCCGGCCGATCACGCTTCCGCGCCTTGGCAACTGGGCAGCTGCACCTGGCTGCCGATCAACGATGGCTATCTGGCGAGCTGGATCGAAGACGGCTCCAGTGTTCTGGGGCTTTGTCAGGCTGACGGCAGCGTCGAGGATTTCAGCGTTGGTTACAGCCGCTTTCGCAGCCTCGCCATTGACGAAGAGTTCGTGTATTGCATCGCGGCATCCGCGGTGAGCACATCTGCCGTACTGGCTATTTCTCGCCATGACGCCGGTGTGCAGGTGCTTGCCGGGGGAGGCTCGCCGCTGCCGCCCGAACTGATCAGCCGCCCTCAGCCGCTGCGTTATCCCAGCGGTGGAGCCGAGGCCTACGGCTATTTCTACCCGGCCATGACCGGCGCGCAAAAGCCGCCACTGGTGGTGTTCATCCACGGCGGCCCGACTTCCGCCTGCTACCCGGTGCTGGACCCGCGTATTCAATACTGGACACACCGCGGCTTCGCCGTGGCAGACCTCAATTATCGCGGCAGCAGCGGCTACGGTCGCGTCTACCGGCAAGGCCTGCACCTGACATGGGGCGTGGCGGACGTGGAAGACGCCTGTGCGGTTGTCACGCATCTGGCGGGGCGTGGCCTGATTGACCAAGGACAGGCCTTCATTCGCGGCGGCAGCGCAGGCGGTTACACCACGCTTTGTGCATTGGCCTTCAAGGATGTGTTTCGTGCAGGGGCCAGTCTGTATGGCGTCAGCGACCCGGTGGCGCTGGCCAGGGCCACGCATAAATTCGAGGGCGATTACCTGGACTGGCTGATCGGCGACCCGGACAAGGACATCGAGCGCTACCAGGACCGAACGCCGCTGTTGCACGCAGACAGAATCAAGGTGCCGGTGATTTTCTTTCAAGGCGAGCTGGATGCCGTGGTAGTGCCCGAACAGACCCGGGCCATGCTCAAAGCCCTGCAAGACAACGGTATCAAGACTGAAGCGCACTTCTACGCAGACGAGCATCATGGATTCCGCAAAGCGAGTAACCTGGCAGATGCTCTGGAGAAGGAATGGCGTTTTTATCGGGATGTGCTTGATGCCTGATCAAGCCGTGTGATCGTTCCCGCAGCAGGGAACGATCAACGAGTGCGACAAGGTCTTACTTACGCGAGACGATGATGTAGATCGCGTGGATGATTCCCGGGATGTAACCCAGCAGGGTCAGCAGGATATTCAGCCAAAAAGCGCCGGCAAAGCCTACTTGCATGAACACGCCTACCGGGGGCAGCAGAATGGCGAAAATGATACGAATGATGTCCATGGAAAGCTCCTGATTGAATTGGCTCTGATTGGCCATACAGCTAATCGACCCTTGCCGTCGGTGAGGGTTCAACCGGCTCTGGCACGACGCCATTATTCTTTCTCGGGAGATGACTGCCACACGCATGGGTAGTGCATGCGCAAGACAGAATTCTGCGGGCAGGGAAAACCGAATCGTTAAAACGCAGACAAAGAAAACCCCGCCTAAGCGGGGCTTTCCAGACTGTTTCCCTGATTTCCCTTTCACCCCACCGTCCTGGCAGGCTTCCCTACGTGTCCCTGTTATGTCTTGTTGCGCGTCCTGCGCTACGTCCATGGGTGAAGATTAACTTTGGATCCCTTTTTTGGGAAGAGGCCAATGTGCACTACGTCGTGTAAGTTAATGCTTACACGACTTTTTCAAGTCAGAATTGTGACGCCTCCAGCAGGAACAGCGATTCGCTGCCAGCACGCACCGAAGCATCCAGCGAGTGGATACGTGGCAGCAGGCGCGCGAAGTAGAAGCGTGCGGTGCCCAGCTTGCTCGCATAGAACTCCTCCTGCTGCTCTTTACCGAGCGCTGCCTTGGCCATCATCGCCCACATGTAGGCGTAGGCGGTGTAACCAAACAGATGCAGATACTCCACGGATGCAGCGCCGATTTCATTGGGGTTGCCGCGCGAGCGGTCCAGCACCCAGCCAGTCAGCTCATCCAGCATGTTCAAGGCTTTTGCCAGCGGCTGGGTGAACTCGTTGAGTGCGCTATTTGCGCCATTGATGAACTGGCGCACTTCATCCGAAAACAACTGATAGAACGCGCCGTTCGAACCGACGATCTTGCGCCCCACCAGGTCCAGCGCCTGAATGCCGTTGGTGCCCTCGTAGATCTGCGTGATGCGCACGTCACGCACTAGTTGCTCTTGGCCCCACTCGCGGATGTAACCGTGGCCGCCGAAAACCTGCTGGCCATGCACGGTGGTTTCCAGACCGATATCACTCAGGAACGCCTTGGCGACCGGGGTCAACAGCGCCACCAGATCATCGGCACGCTTGCGCGCGATATCGTCTTCGCTGAACTTGGCGATATCCAGTTGCAGGGCTACGTAGCTGGAAAACGCCCGACCGCCTTCGTTGAACGCCTTCATGGTCAGGAGCATGCGACGCACGTCAGGATGGACGATGATCGGGTCAGCAGCCTTGTCCTTGTTCTGCGCACCGGTCGGGGCACGGCTCTGCAGACGGTCCTGCGCATACTCGACGGCGGCCTGATAAGAGCGCACGCCAGAGGCCAGGCCCTGGATACCGACGCCGAGGCGCTCGTAGTTCATCATCGTGAACATCGCCGCCAGCCCTTTGTTCGGTTCGCCGATCAGGTAACCAGTGGCGGCGTCGAAGTTCATCACACACGTTGCAGACGCCTGGATGCCCATCTTGTGCTCGATCGAGCCACAGCTGACGGTGTTGCGCTCGCCAAGGCTGCCGTCGTCGCCGACCATGAACTTGGGCACCAGAAACAGCGAAATGCCTTTCGGCCCAGGCGGTGCATCCGGCAGCTTGGCCAAGACCAGATGAATGATGTTTTCGGTCAGGTCGTGTTCGCCGCCGGTGATGAAAATCTTGCTGCCGGTGATCTTGTAGGCACCGTCAGCCTGCGGTTCGGCCCGGGTGCGAATGATGCCCAGGTCAGTACCTGCGTGGGCCTCGGTCAGGCACATCGAACCGGCCCAGACGCCTGAATACATATTGGGCAGAAATTTGGTCTTGAGCGCTTCGCTGGCGTGGGTGTCTATCGATACGCAGGCGCCGGACGTGAGCATCGCGTACAGACCGAACGCCAGGCTGGCAGAGTTGAGCATCTCTTCGACCTGGGCCGACACCACCTTGGGCATGCCCATGCCGCCAAACTCGGGATTGCCGCCTACACCGACCCAGCCGCCCTCAGCGTAGGTCTTATAGGCCTCGGGGAAACCTGCAGGTGTGGTGACGACGGTGTCCTTCCAGTGGCAGCCCTCCTCGTCACCGTTACGGCTCAGCGGCGCAATGGTCTTGCTGGTCACTTTACCGGCTTCTTCGAGAATGGCTTCGACCGTTTCAGCGTCGACTGTTTCGGCCAGCTCGGGCAGTTGAGCCCAGAGCTTTGAAACCTCGAAGACTTCATTGAGGACGAAGCGCATATCGCGCAGTGGCGCTTTGTAGTCAGCCATGGCAAACCTCGTGAACACGGTGCGAAATTCTGTTGGAGGCTGATCGATGCATGCACAGACGCAGATCAGCAGTCGAGTTTCACGAGTCTACCCGAACAACATTTCAGAGACATAGGGTCGTGTCATGACTGAATAGTCACGACAGGTCACGGGAAATAGCAGGATTGCCTCAGGTGGCCGCTTCGGTCGTACGAACAGCACCGCGCCGGTTCAACTGCCCATAAGCGACCACGCAGTTGCGCCCGGCCCCCTTGGCCGCATACAGCGCCTGGTCAGCACTCTTGAGCACCTCTTCCGGCGTGCGATGTTCAGGCTGGCGTTCGGCAACGCCGATACTGACCGTTACCGACACGCTGCCTGCCTGCGCTCCACCACGGCGTTGTCGGCCTTGCTGATCATCCTGAGGACGACTGTCCTTGTTGCGCAGCTGAATCTCGTAATTGGCGATGGTCTCGCGGATGGCTTCCAGATGCGGCATGCATTCATCAATGCTCTTGGCGGCAAACACGATGGCGAACTCTTCGCCACCATAGCGATACGCCTTGCCACCACCGTTGGTGATTTTCGACAGCTTGCTGGCCACCAGACGCAGCACCTGATCACCCACATCGTGGCCGTGGGTGTCGTTGAATTTCTTGAAGTGATCGACGTCGCTCATCGCCAGCACGTAGTTGCGTCCCAGACGCTGCATGCGCTCATTGAGCGCCCGGCGACCAGGCAGTCCAGTCAGTTCATCCCGGAAGGCCATCTGATATGCCTCGTGAGCCACGGCGGCGGCAATCATCAGCATTACCTGACTGCAGAGGATATTCAGCGTGAACGGCAGGATGAAGGTTTTCGGCAGTGCCCAGAACAACCCCAGCAGGCCGACAATCTGCGCGGCGTGCAGCGGTCGCGGTTTTTCCAGGTATTGCCAGATCAACACCCCGAATGACACCAGAAACATGGCATAGGACAGCTGAATCAGACTCATCCATGCGCCATGCAGCGCAGGCCAGCGGATGTCGGCCAGCCAGACTTGCAATTCGACCGGATAACTCTGTTCAAGACCCAGTGCCACGCTGCCTACCGCCACCAATACCGCAAGCCGCGCGACCATGTCCTGAAACAGATGCGTACGCTCTTCCCACGCGGCATACAGCCCGAACAGCACCGGCAGCAGCAGGCAGACCAGGTGGAAAATCACCGCCGCATCCTCACGGACCTTGCCGTTATCACGGTAAAAGTCGGTCTGGGTATCCAGCAGGTAGTAGGCGATATACACCGTGAGCATCAGAAACAGCTCGCGCTGACGCCGGTAAACACAGCAATACGCACCGCCCAACAGCAGGACCAGCGTGGGCAGAACATTGAAAAGCGATGTGAAGAAGACGTTCAGGTCCTTTACGTACGCAGCCGCAAGCCCCGCCACCAGCAGACCCAGTGAAGGCAAAAAATGACTCAATCGCGCAACTGATGGACGCAACAAAAGGGGTTATCTCCTACCCGGCATCTGAATGAATGGCTGGCCTGATGGCATTGTGCCCTCCGCCAGCGAACAATGCATCGGCAGGATCAATAAACGAGCTACTTTCTGTAACGGCAGGAGGTGGGAAATGTTTATTGCGGAAGTCGCGGGCGTTGGTGCTATCTGTATCTCGGACCGGATTGAATAGCGCCCCATGGCTGTGATGTGACGCAGAGCGTCACGAAATGCATCACCACACGGAGCGTGGGAACGAGCATTATCGGGGTGTCAGCGCTCCCCCAAGTCTTGTTGGGATTAGTGTTAACAATGAGCCAAAACGCACCCATAAAAAAACCGCCTGATCAGCGATCAGGCGGTTTTTTTCATTACCGCAGCGAAGCTTAGTAAGCCAGGCCGAAGTCTTCTTCTTTCATGTCCATCAGGTTGGCAGCGCCCGACAGGATGGCTGCAACGTGTGTGCGAGTGCGCGGCAGGATGCGCTGGAAGTAGAAACGCGCGGTCTGGATCTTGGCGCGGTAGAACGCCTCGTCCGATGTACCGGCAGCCAGCTTCTCGGCCGCAAGACGCGCCATGTCGGCCCAGAAATAAGCCAGGCAGGCATAACCGGAGAACATGATGTAGTCCACCGAAGCGGCGCCGACTTCTTCGCGATCCTTCATGGCCGCCATGCCGACTTTCAGGGTCAGATCGCCCCACTCCTTGTTCAGCGCGGACAACGGCGTCACGAATTCCTGAACGGCTTCGTTACCCTCATTGCCCTGACAGAACTTGTGGACGATCTTGGTGAAGCCCTTGAGCGCTTCGCCCTGGGTCATCAGCACTTTACGGCCCAGCAGGTCAAGAGCCTGAATGCCAGTGGTGCCTTCGTACAGCATCGAAATCCGGCTGTCGCGAACGTTCTGTTCCATGCCCCACTCGGCAATGAAACCGTGACCGCCGTAGATCTGCACACCGTGGTTGGCGGCTTCAAAGCCCACTTCGGTCATGAAGGCCTTGGCAATCGGCGTCATGAACGCCAGCAAGGCGTCGGCGGCTTTCTTTTGCTCAGGGTCTTCGCTGTACTTGACGATATCGACCTGTTTGGCCGTGAAGTACACCATGGCACGCGTGCCTTCGGCGAAAGCCTTCATGGTCAGCAGCATGCGGCGCACGTCTGGATGGACGATGATCGGGTCAGCGGCCTTGTCCGGTGCTTTAGGGCCGGTCAACGAACGCATCTGCAGACGGTCACGGGCATATTGCAGACCACCCTGGAAAGCCACTTCGGCATGCGCCAGACCTTGCAGTGCAGTGCCCAGACGCGCGGTGTTCATGAACGTGAACATGCAGTTCAGGCCCTTGTTCGGCGGGCCGATCAGGTAGCCGGTAGCGCCGTCGAAGTTCATCACGCAGGTAGCGTTGCCGTGGATGCCCATCTTGTGTTCGATGGAGCCACAGTTAACCGCGTTGCGCTCACCGATGCTGCCATCAGCCGCCGAGAGGAACTTGGGCACAATGAACAGCGAAATGCCTTTGGTGCCAGCCGGTGCGTCCGGCAGACGTGCCAGCACGATGTGGACGATGTTATCGGCCATGTCGTGTTCGCCAGCGGAAATGAAAATCTTGGTGCCGGTGACCTTGTAAGTCCCGTCAGCCTGAGGTTCAGCCCTGGTGCGCAGCATGCCCAGGTCAGTGCCGCAGTGAGATTCGGTCAGGCACATGGTGCCGGTCCATTCGCCGGAGACCAGCTTGGTCAGGTAGGCGTCCTGCTGCTCGGGGGTGCCGTGCTCGGAGATGGTGTTCATCGCACCATGCGACAGGCCAGGGTACATGCCCCACGACCAGTTCGCTTCGCCGACCATCTCGCTGACCGCCAGACCCAGCGACTCGGGCAAGCCCTGGCCGCCATGCGCAACGTCATGCGCCAGACTCGGCCAACCGCCCTCGACAAATTGCTTGTAAGCCTGTTTGAAACCGGTCGGTGTCTTCACGCCCGACTCGCTCCAGGTGCAGCCCTCGGTATCGCCCACCCGGTTCAGCGGTGCCAGAACCTGCTCGCAGAACTTGGCACCCTCTTCGAGAATGGCGTCGACCATGTCCGGGGTGGCGTCATGACAGGCTGGCAGACTTTGATAGTGCGCTTCATAACCGAGCAGCTCATCACGGACGAAACGAATATCACGCAAGGGGGCCTTGTAGTCAGGCATAGCGATAAACCTCTGCTGATGAATCCTGGAACGAATGACCGGGCGGTCGCTGAAAGCATAGCCTCAAGCACCAGACAATCTCGTATGCCTTGCGGTCAAACAGGTGTTTGAAACATACGTTTACGCCTAAACCTTGTCAATAGCGAAGCGCGCACCATTCGTCCACGGCCCATGCATAAGCCACGCAGGCGTACGTCTTGCGGGGGCGAGCGAAGCGTAAGCAAAAGTCTAGTGGAGGGCGAAACCGGGTGCAGGTGAGATACAGGACAATGATGCGGAGAAATTCAGGAAGCAACGCCGTGCGCGGATGGCACGGCGGGAATTGACGCGAAAATCAGGCGTAGGTGTCGATCAGCGTGCCGAGCATTTCATTGCTGGCTTTCTGCGCAGCCAGTCCGGCTGCAAACTGATCCTTTCCAGCCTCGAGTTCGACGATATTGGACGGCAAGTCGGAACGCTGGCTGCGATCAACAGAGCGCAGGTTCTCGAGCTGAAAGTCAGAAGACTGACTTCTGCCCGACACTTCGATGTTGGAGCTGGCGATCTGGGTGGCCGCCTGATCCACACGACCTTGCCCGACCTGCATAGCGCTCAGGCCCGGGTAGAGGGTGTTGTTCATGGTGATTTGCATAAGCCGATCCTCAGTTCAAAAAACGAACACGTGTCATTGAACCAGCATTTGCGCAGAAATACTCGACAAATAGACTAATGGCACTAGGCCGCATGATAGCCTGACTCTTGAAAAAACCAAAACAACGTTGCCTGTCAGCAAGATAGCAACGCTGTCAGCGCAGTTGCCCTAATTCAAGGTATTGCGCCACATTTTCGGCGCTCGCCTCGTTCAATCGTGGCACTCGTCCAAGACAGGGTGCAGGCAGACGCTCGACCAGCGTCGCGAGGTTTTCTTCAAGCCGCGAGGTGTTTGCGTCTATGACGTTGGCCACCCAGCCTGCCAGGTGCAGACCGTCCCGGGCGATGGCTTCGGCAGTCAGCAGCGCATGATTGATACAGCCCAGACGCACGCCCACCACCAGGATGATCGGTAGATCCAGCGCAATGGCCAGATCGGACAGGTTGCTCTGCCCGGCCAAGGGCACGCGCCAGCCGCCAGCGCCTTCGATCAAGGTGAAGTCGGCCTGTTTATCCAGAACATGCCGCATCGAATGCAGCAACGAGTCGACCGTCAATACGACACCTGCCTCGCGCGCGGCCAGATGCGGCGCAATGGCCGGTTCGAAAGCCAGCGGATTGACTTCATCGTAATCCAGCTCGATAGAGCACTCGGCCTGCAACGCCAGCGCGTCGGAATTGCGCAGCCCCTGTGCAGTCACCACACAGCCGGACGCCACAGGTTTGCCCGCCGCAGTGCTCAAGCCCTTCAAGCGGGCGGCATGCAGCAAACCGGCAGCTACCGTGGTCTTGCCAGCGTCGGTGTCGGTTCCGGTGATGAAATAGGCAGCGCTCATCTCGGTAATCTTCCTTATAACGTGGAGCCGTCAGGCTTTTTCAAGCACCGCGTACACCACTTGATAGGTAGCGGGCAGACCGGCTTCCTGACGGAAAGCTTCGTAGGCCTGAACCATGCCCTTGATCCGCTCGCGTCCGGTCAGGCCGCTGGGTCTCCCGGGGTTGAGGTTGTGCGCCCCGAGCGCTTTCAGCTCATGCGTCAGGCTGCGCACATCGGGGTAATGCAGCACCTGTGGGCACACGTCCAGGCTGCGCACCTGTAAACCGCTGACGGCGCACAACTGCCGATAATCATCTTCGTGACGAAAGCGGTTCACATGCACCTGGCCGTCGACTGCCTGCCAGCTGTCGCGCAACTCGTACAGCGTGCCGACACACAGGCTGGCGAAGGCAAACACACCGCCAGGTTGCAATACACGGTGAGCTTCACGGAGCACCGCGGCGAAATCCGCACACCACTGCACGGCGAGGCTGGAGAAAATCAGCCCGCAACTCTGATCACGCAGTGGCAGGTGCTCGGCATCACCTGCCACAAAGTGCTGTGCACCACCCAATGGCCGCGCATGCCGCAACATGCCTTGGGCGATATCCAGTGCAATGCCTTCGCTGCCACTGAAAACCTGATCCAGTGCCCGGCTGAAATAGCCTGTGCCGCTACCCAGATCCAGCCAGCGAGCCGGACTGCACTGCGCAGGCAGACGCGACAGCAGCTCGCTGCCGACGCCGCGCTGTAGTTCGGCCACACTGTCATAGCCGCCTGCGGCCCGGGAAAAAGACGCGGCGACCTGTCGTTTGTCAGGCAGGACAGAGGGCGGTTTGGGCATAGAAAGATCAGTCATCGTCCAACTCGTGCAGAAAGGCGTGGATCGCAGCGGCTACTCCATGGGGATTTTCCACAAGGAATGCATGGCTGGCCTGTTCGATCAGACCGACCTCGACATCCGGCAACAAGGCCAGCAGATCACTTGCTGCTTCAGCCGGCACGAATGCATCGAGTCCGGCAAACAGGTGCAGTTGCGGGCCGCGATAGGTTTGCAGCGCGCCACGTGTATCGAGTTGCTGGAGTATCTTCAGGCCATCGACCAAAGCGGTTTTGGAGCTGTGCGGCGCGCCAGCCTTGAGCAACCGGGCGAGACCGCGTGAGTCTTCTGCGCCTTGGGTGCATAACAGGCTGAAACGCTTGAGGGTCGCATCAGGGTCAGCAGAACAGCCAGCCAGAAACGCATCGAAATCCTGCGCGGGCATCGCATTCGGCCACGCGCCCTGGGTGACGAAACAGGCATTACTGGCCAGGGTCAGCAGCCCGCAGCAACCTTCGCCACGCCGTGCTGCAAGCTCGGCGGCAAGCATGCCGCCCAGCGACCAGCCGCCCAGCCAGACGTTATCCGGCAGGTTGGCATCCAGTTCGTCGAGCCAGTCAGGCAGGTCGCAGCTGTCGATGTCCGGCAACGGCTCGATTTCGACCCGCAAATGCTCGTCAAGCCCGCGCAACGCGGCGGCAAGCGGCTCCAGCGGCGAAACGCCCAAGCCCCAGCCCGGCAGTAGAATCAAACGATCACGCATGGACGGGCTCCATGGATTCACTTGCATCCAGCAGCGGGTAGCACTGCTCCAGAGCCTCTAATAATAGCTGTACGTCGGCCTCGCTGTGCGCGGCAGACAACGTTACGCGCAATCGGGCACTGCCCGCAGGCACGGTCGGCGGACGAATCGCCGTCACCAGCAAGCCACGCTCACGAAGCAACTGCGACAGACGCAGAGCCCGTCCGGCATCGCCGATCATGATTGGCTGGATCGGCGTAAAGCTGTCCATCAATTGCAGGCCGATCTGCTCGGCACCCTGACGAAACTGCTGGATCAGGCTCGCCAGATGCTCGCGACGCCAATGTTCGTTACGCAGCAAATGCAGGCTTTTCAAGGTCGCGCAGGCCAGCGCAGGTGGCTGGCTGGTGGTGTAAATGTAGGGTCGGGCGAACTGGATCAAGGTTTCGATCAACTCTTCACTGCCGGCCACGAATGCTCCAGAGGTGCCGAACGATTTACCGAGGGTGCCGACCAGTACCGGCACATCCTCCATGCTCAGGCCGAAGTGCTCGACG
The DNA here is from genome assembly GCF_032586855.1 of Pseudomonas syringae group sp. J254-4. Classification (NCBI taxonomy): domain Bacteria; kingdom Pseudomonadati; phylum Pseudomonadota; class Gammaproteobacteria; order Pseudomonadales; family Pseudomonadaceae; genus Pseudomonas; species Pseudomonas syringae group sp. J254-4. Next base: position 128,070 of record NZ_JAWHOO010000015.1, read on the forward strand.
ATTCCGGCACCGTTTGCACCCAGCGGCCCGAAGCCGTGGGCGTCATCCACCATCAGCCAGGCACCCTTGGCCTTCGCAGCCTGCGCCAGCGCAGGCAAGTCAGCGATGTCGCCATCCATGCTGAACACGCCGTCAGTGACCACCAGCGTATCGCCCACGGATTTCTCCAGGCGGCTTGTCAGGCTGGTCACATCGTTGTGCAGATAGCGCGAGAACCGTGCGCCGCTGAGCAGACCGGCATCCAGCAGCGAGGCATGATTGAGGCGGTCTTCCAGAACTGTATCGCCCTGCCCCACCAAGGCTGTCACCGCGCCGAGGTTGGCCATGTAGCCATTGGAGAACAACAGGGCACGAGGACGACCGGTCAGCTCGGCCAGCGCTTCTTCCAGTTCGTGGTGCGGCGTGCTGTGGCCGATCACCAGATGCGACGCCCCGCCACCCACGCCCCAGCGCTCGGCTCCCGCCTGCCAGGCGGCGATCACTTCAGGATGGTTAGCCAGGCCCATGTAATCGTTGTTGCAGAACGCCAGCAATGGCTGACCGTCGACAACCACCTGCGGGCCTTGCGGGCTTTGCAGCAAGGGGCGCTGGCGGTAAAGATGTTCGGCGCGACGGGCGTCGAGGCGCGTGCGGAGATCGAAAGACATGCAGGCCCCGGTCCGAAAGATGGCAGTTCAAAACGGGCCGGAGCAGGCCGGCCCGTTCAAGGGGTCAGGCAGAGGCAGCGTCGTAGAACATCGAACTGCTTTGCTGTTCGACCAGCGCCTGTTCGATGGCAGCCTGATGCACTTCGTCGGCATGGCCTTCGCCCGCTTCGGGCTTGATGCCCAGACGCGAGAACAACAGCATGTCCTTGTCGGCTTGCGGGTTGGCGGTGGTCAGCAGCTTGTCGCCATAGAAAATCGAGTTGGCACCGGCGAAGAATGCCAGCGCCTGCATCTGCTCGTTCATCGCTTCACGCCCGGCAGACAAACGCACATGGGACTGCGGCATGAGAATCCGTGCCACCGCGAGCATGCGGATGAAGTCGAACGGGTCGACGTCTTCGGCGTTTTCCAGCGGCGTACCGGCAACCTTGACCAGCATGTTGATCGGCACCGACTCCGGGTGCTCCGGCAGGTTTGCCAGCTGGATCAGCAGCCCGGCGCGGTCGTCGAGGGACTCGCCCATGCCCAGAATACCGCCAGAGCAGATCTTCATCCCGGCATCGCGCACGTAGGCCAGGGTTTGCAGGCGCTCGCTGTACGTACGGGTGGTGATGATGCTGCCGTAGAACTCCGGCGAGGTGTCCAGGTTATGGTTGTAGTAATCCAGGCCCGCAGTGGCCAGCGCTTCGGTCTGCTCCTGATCGAGACGGCCCAGGGTCATGCAGGTTTCCATGCCCATGGCTTTCACGCCTTTGACCATCTCCAGCACGTAAGGCATGTCCTTGGCGGAAGGATGCTTCCAGGCCGCGCCCATGCAGAAACGGGTCGAACCAATGGCCTTGGCACGCGCAGCTTCCTCAAGCACCTTCTGCACTTCCAGCAGTTTTTCTTTCTCGAGGCCGGTGTTGTAGTGACCGGACTGCGGACAGTACTTGCAGTCTTCCGGGCACGCACCGGTCTTGATCGACAGCAGCGTGGAAACCTGCACACGGTTGGCGTCGAAATGAGCGCGGTGCACCGTTTGCGCCTGAAACAGCAGGTCATTGAATGGCTGTACGAACAGCGCCCTGACCTCGGCTAAAGTCCAGTCGTGACGCAAAGTGGCGGTGGTGCTGGCGCTCATCGGGCGGCTCCTTGGTGTTTCTGGGCAATGCGCGAGGGCGTAAAGGCACCATGCGCTACACGGATGTCGGGCATATTTAAGGAAGAGCCATGCGCTGTCAACCCAACCGCCAATACGAGGTTTACATCTGGTTAAAAAACAAACAAAACTGTTTGTTATGCGATGAGCGCAGCGAGGTGCCAATGCCTGTCTGCGTGCCGTGCGAAGCCGAGCTGCCATGGCTGGGCAGCCAGTGCGACTGCTGTGCGCTGCCGTTACCCATCTCCGGCATGAGCTGCGCGCAATGTTGCAAGCGCCCTCCCGGATTTGCGCAGGTCATCGCGCCGTGGCTGTACGACTTCCCGGTGGACAGCCTGATTACCCGATTCAAACATAACGGTAAATGGCCGATGGGACGCCTGCTGGCCGAACTGTGTGGGCAGTTTCTACAACACCGTTTCGAGGAAGACCTGCCACGTCCCGATTACCTGATTCCTGTTCCTCTCGCCAACAAGCGCCTGCGCCAGCGCGGCTATAACCAGGCGGCGATGCTGGCCGGGTGGCTGGGTGAACAGTTGCAGCTGCCCGTTGACGAACACCATGTGTTGCGCAGCCGGGAGACAGCAGCGCAACAAGGGCTGGACGCCAAGGCACGCAAACGCAACCTGCGCGACGCCTTCACCCTGGTTGATCCCGAATGGGTGCAGGGCAAGCACCTGGCGCTGGTGGACGACGTCCTGACCACCGGTTCGACGGCAGAGGTCATTGCGCGACTCCTTAACAAGGCCGGCGCACAAAGAGTGGACGTGTATTGCCTGGCCAGAACGCCGAAGCCGGGCGATTGATTGGGCGCTATGCTCAGGAACCTCAAGACGCTCATCGCTTGCACGCTCCACTTCCGATCCTGAGCGTGCAGTGCGGCGCAGAATTGTGACGCAGAGCGTCACGAACGGCATGCCAACGCGGAGCATTGGCACGATAGTCAATTGAAATAATATCGCGGGACGCTCCGCGTCCGGTTTCGACGTCATGCACGAGAGCGATCATACTGCCCTCTCCTACTCGACCATCGCAGATCGCCATGTCGCTACCCACCCTGCTGACGCAACACATGGTTCACCGCCCGCAACGTATCGCGCTGTTGCAGCACATTGCCGAACAGGGCTCGATCACCCGTGCCGCGAAAAGCGCAGGCTTGAGCTACAAGGCGGCCTGGGATGCCATTGATGAGCTGAACAATCTGGCGCAAAAGCCGCTGGTAGAACGCAGTGTCGGCGGACGTGGCGGTGGCGGCGCAAAGCTGTCGGTAGAGGGCGAGCGAGTGCTGCGTCTTTATCAGCGGGTGCAGGCATTGCAGGCGCAGGTGCTGGAAGCGGCCGAAGACAGCAGCGACCTTGACCTGCTCAATCGTCTGACCTTGCGCACCAGCGCACGCAACCAGTTGCTGGGGCGGATCGTCAGCATCACCCGTCATGGGCACAACGATCAGGTTCGCCTGCAACTGGCTGGTGAGGTGTTTATCGAAGCACAGGTCACCCATTACAGCACTCTGCGTCTGCAGCTGGAAAACGGCACGGAGGTGGTTGCACTGATCAAGGCCGGCTGGCTGGAACTGCATGCAGACAACGGCGAAGAAACAAATGGAAACAATTGCCTGATCGGCCGAATCGACAGCGTGACCGACGCCGAAGATGGCCCAAGCGAAGTACGCATCTCACTCCCCGGCGGCCAGACGCTGTGCGCCCTGGCGACACCTGAGCACCTGCATGCACAGCGGCTGAAAACCGGTGCCACGGTGCAGGCAAGATTTGCCGCTTCACTGGTGTTGCTGGGTATACCGATGTAAGCGTCGGCAAGTCATTACCGCGACACAATTCCGTCATATGCGCGCACTAAGGTGGCTGCCATATTCGAGGGAGCCGTGATAATGAAACTATTAGAAGAAAATCAAACCACCGATCTGGAAAACCTGGTCGGCACAGACAAGGTCGGCCTCACCCGCCGCGGCTTCATCAGCGCAGGTGCCCTGTGCGGCGCAGCGATGTTTCTGGGTGGCAACCTGTTGAGCCGCACGGTTCTCGCGAGCAGCGTCAGCGCAGCGTCCGGCACACTGCTGGGCTTCCAGAGCATCCCTGCCGCCACTGCCGACAGCATCAGCCTGCCGCAAGGCTATACCTCATCCGTTCTGATCAGTTGGGGCCACCCTTTACAGGCAGGCGGCCCGGCTTTCGACCCGAGCGGCAAGGGTACGGCCCAGGCTCAGGAAGTGCAGTTCGGCGACAACAACGACGGCATGTGCCTGTTCCCGATGCCAGGCCACAAGGATCGCGCACTGATGGCGATCAACAACGAATACACCAATTACCGCTACCTTTTCGATCATGGCAAAGAGCCGCAATCGGCTGAAGAAGTGCAAAAGGCACTGGCTGCAGAAGGCGTTTCCGTGATCGAAGTGCAACAGCACAATGGTAAGTGGCAGTTCGTTCAGGACTCGCGCTACAACCGTCGCATTCACGGCAACACGCCGATCAGCCTGAGTGGTCCGGCAGCCGGGCACGACTGGCTCAAAACGGATGCCGACAAGACCGGCACTCAGGCGCTCGGCACATTTCAGAACTGCTCCAGCGGCCAGACGCCGTGGGGCACTTACCTGACCTGCGAAGAGAACTTCACTGATTGCTTCGGCAGCAGCAACGCTGAGCAGAAGTTCGACGCCGGCATGAAGCGCTATGGCGTGGTTGCCGCCAGCAAGGAGATCAACTGGCACCCGCACGACCCACGCTTCGACGTTGCGAAAAACCCCAATGAGGTCAACCGTCATGGCTGGGTGGTCGAGATCGATCCGTTCGATCCCAAGTCCACACCGGTCAAACGCACCGCACTCGGTCGCTTCAAGCATGAGAATGCAGCGTTCACCCAAACCAAGGGTGGCCGCGCCGTGGTGTACATGGGCGACGACGAGCGTGGCGAGTTCATCTACAAATTCATCAGCCGCGACAAGATCGATCATCAGAACCCCAAAGCCAACCGTAACCTGCTTGACCACGGCACCTTGTACGTGGCGCAGTTCGATGCAGGCGACAGCAATCCGGATCATCCGAAAGGCAAGGGCCAGTGGGTCGAACTGACTCATGGCAAGAATGGCCTGGACGCGGCTGCCGGTTTCAATAATCAGGCAGAAGTGTTGATCCATGCGCGCCTGGCGGCCAGCGTTGTAAAAGCCACGCGGATGGACCGTCCGGAGTGGATCGTGGTCAGTCCCAAGGACGGTCAGGTCTATTGCACACTGACCAATAACGTCAAACGCGGCGAAGAGGGTCAGCCTGTAGGCGGGCCGAATCCGCGCGCCAAGAACCAGTACGGACAGATCCTGCGCTGGAGCGAAGAAGACAGTAATCCTTCAGCGATGACCTTCGACTGGGACCTGTTCGTGGTCGCCGGTAACCCGACTGTGCATGCCGGTACGCCGCAAGCCGGGTCGAGCAATATCAACGCGCAGAACATGTTCAATAGCCCCGACGGCCTGAGCTTTGATGAAGCCGGCAGGCTGTGGATTCAGACCGATGGCGACTCAAGCAACAAGGGCGATTTTGCAGGCATGGGCAACAACCAGATGCTCTGCGCCGACCCTGCCAGCGGCGAAATTCGTCGCTTTCTGGTCGGGCCGATCGGTTGCGAAATCACCGGCATCAGCTTTGCGCCGGACTATAAGACGATGTTCATCGGCATCCAGCATCCCGGTGAAAACGGTGGCTCCACGTTCCCCGAGCATTTGCCAAACGGCAAACCGCGCTCATCGGTGATGGTGATTACCCGGGAAGATGGCGGCGTTATCGGCGCCTGATCGGCAATCAGGAAGAGGACGCAGATCGCTGATCGTTACATAAAGGTCTGCTATTGATTCTGGCCGGAGGCCGTGGGAGCGAACTTGTTCGCGAAGAGGGCTGTATGATCGTCGAAAATGCATCGACTGAAACACCGTCTTCGTGAGCAAGCTCACTCCCACAAGGATCTTTACTCCGCCTGATACTGCGCGTCGAGCCCCGCTTTCCGGGCTCATCAAGACTTGAGTATGACGCCGGGCGCAGAGCGTGGGAGCGATGAGCAATCAATTAATCAATCAACCCGTTCACATCGTAGAACGGGTATGGCCCTTCATAGTCGCCGAACACGGCGTTATGACTGACAAACCCCTGTTCCGAATGCCAGCGATGCAGCACGTAGCCGGCCGGTTCCAGGTTGAAATGGGCAGGCGCGGCGTCGTCGAGGTCCAGCACGATCTGGTGTGAGGTGCCAGGGCAGATGCTTGCCACGCTGCCACCAAAACGCCGCTGCATGGGGCGATGCAAATGCCCGCACAACAAACGCTCCACTTGCGGATGCTGGGCAATCACACGCTCCAGCGCCGACGCGTTGCCGAAGGGTTCGCGGTCCATGTGCCCTATGCCGGAAATGAACGGTGGATGGTGCAGGATGATCACCGTCGGCACATAAGGACGACGTGACAGCTGCGCGTGCAACCAGTCCAGCTGACAGTAATCCAGTTGCCCGCCATGTTCGCCGGGAATGGTCGTGTCCATGCCGATCAGCCGCACCGGGTACTTTTCCACAACCCAGTCCAGAGGTCCGCTGGCCGACAATGGCAGGTACACCTGTTCGGCAAACGCCGCCAGCAGGTTGTGTCGATCATCATGATTGCCGGGCACCAGATAGAACGGCATGTGCAGGCGTTCCAGCTCAGGCTTGAGCACGGCGTATTCGTCCTCACGCCCGAAGTCCACCAGATCACCACTGATCACCACAATGTCAGGACGCTGCTTGCTGGCGTTGATGTGTGCGACTGCGCGGCGCAATGCACCCAGGGTATCGACCACGCCATAGGTCAGACGGCCGTCGGCTTTGAGGTGCAAGTCACTGATCTGGGCAATAAGAAACGGACGATTCAAAATAATCTCTCTACGGAAACGATGTTACGAATGCAGGGTGAACAGCGCCTGCGGCTCGACACTCAAGGCGATGGCAGCGTTGGCGGCGTGAATAACGTTGTCGGTGCTGTCTACCAACAGTGGTTGCGGACCACCGACATCGACCAGCAAGCGGCTTTGCGCCCCCTGAAAAAACTGCCCGACCAGGCGACCCTGAAGGTGCCCGCGCTCCGGCATCAAACGCAGATGCTCCGGGCGGCAATACACCGTGCCCGGCAGATCAGCGCCACTCCATGGCAGTTCGCCGCCGCTTACCTTGAGACCGGCAGGTGTGCGCTCGACCACGCTGAACGCATTTAGGTTGCCGACAAACCCTGCGACAAACGCATTGGCCGGCTGCTGATAGATTTCTCTGGGCGTTGCCAACTGCGACACGCAGCCTTTTTCCATGACCAGAATCCGGTCGCCCAGGGCCATGGCTTCGCCCTGATCGTGGGTGACGAACACCGAGGTGATGCCCAACCCACGCAACAACTGGTCGAGCTCGCTGCGCAAGCGCTCACGCAACTGCGCATCCAGTGCCGCCAGCGGCTCGTCGAGCAACAGCACCCGAGGACGCGGTGCCAGTGCCCGAGCCAGCGCGACCCGTTGACGCTGACCGCCGGAGAGTTCGTTGACACGACGATTACCGTGACCGGTCAGGCCAACCAGTTCCAGCAACTCATCGCAACGCTTGCTTCGTTCGACAGGCGACAGGCCGCGAATCTTCAGGCCGTAAACAATGTTGCCGGCCACGTCGAGATTCGGGAACAGCGCATAGTTCTGAAACACCATCCCGACGTCACGCCGCTCGATAGGCAGGCGCGTGACGTCCTGATCATCGAACAGCACCTGACCGACATCCGGCCGCTCCAGCCCGGCGATCAGACGCAAGGTGGTGGTCTTGCCGCAACCGGACGGACCGAGAATCGCCAGCGTTTCGCCAGGCTCGATGGTCAAGTGCAAATCCTGTACAGCAACGGTGCCGTCGGCAAATGCCTTGCGGCAGCCTTTCAGGCGAATGGTGGTTCCGCTCATCGGCTCTCTCCACGGGCAAGACGCGCACTGATGGCCTGCAACGCAATCAGCAGCGGCACAATCAGCAACAGAAAAAGAAGGGTGTAGGCGCTGGCGACTTCCAGTCGGGCTGAGGCGTAGCTGTCGGCCAGACCGACCGGCAGGGTCTTGGTCATGGGCGTGTGCAGCATCCATGTCAGGTTGAACTCGCCCAGCGACAGGGTCACAACCATCAGCACACCGGCCAGAATTCCGGCCCGGCAGTTCGGTACTACTACGCTGAAAAAACGCTTGATCGGCCCGGCGCCCAGACTGGCGGCAGCCTCTTCAAGCACCGGCAACTGTTGACGCTGCATGACCGCCATGACCGGGCGCACCAGAAACGGCAATGTGAACAACACATGGCCCACCAGAATGAACAGCCAGCTGCTGCGAAAGCTGCCGAACTGGCCGTAGGTCAGCAGCAACGCCAGGGCGCTGGCCAGGCCGGGCATGGCGACGGGGAGAACCATCAGTTCTTCAAAGGCCCGGCTGAAGCGATTGTTCATGCGTACCAGCGCATACGCCGCAGGAACGCCGACCAGGCATACGCAGATCGCACAGGCCACAGCCAGTTGCAGCGACAACCAGACGGTCGGTGAATAGGCTTGCCAGACCTGCACCAGCCAGTCGAATGTCAAACCGCTCGACAGGCCCAGAAAGTAATTGCGGGTCAGCCCGGCAAGCAGCGAGAGCACTACCGGGACCAGCATGAACGCACAAACCAGTAACGTGAATGCCAGTTGCGCAGCAAACAATGGAGAACGTTTCAAAGGGCAACCCCTGATGTCCCGACCATGCGACGAGCCAGCAACAGCACCGCCCATGTCACTAGCCCGAGGATCACCGACAGCGCGGCGGCTACGGTGAAGTTGGCGTAATTGGTGAACACGTTGTAGATCGCCACCGGCGTGACGTTCAGGCGTGTACCAAGCGTAAATGCCGTACCGAATGCGCCCATCGATGTGGCGAAACAGATCGCACCGCAGGACACCAGCGCGGGTGCCAGCCCCGGAACGATCACATCGCACACCACCCGCCAATGACCCGCACCCAGCGAATGCGCAGCTTCTTCAAGGCTGCGGTCCAGGCTTTCGCAAGCGGCCATGACAGTGAGGATCACGCGCGGAATCGAGAAATACAGGTAGCCAATGAACAAACCGGTCAGTGAGTAGGCGAATATCCAGCGTTCGCCAGCCAGCTCCAGTCCGAGTGCCGCGAAGATGCCTTGGCGACCGGCCAGCAGAATCACCAGAAAGCCCACCACTACGCCAGGAAACGCCAGCGGAAAGGTCAGCAGCGCCACCAGCGCAGAGCGCCCAAAAAACTGGTTACGGGCCAGAAACACACCGCTGATACCGCCGACCAGCAACGCCGCAAGTGTGACCACCAGTGCCAGCAGACAGGTCTGCACCAGGCTGCCGAGGTATTGAGCACTGCTCAACACCTGCCAGTAACCGCTGCCATTGCCGTCAGCGCCTTGCGCGCCGAGCAGGATCAGGTGGGTCAGCGGCAGCAGCCAGAATGCCAGCAATACCGCCAGCGCCGGAGCAAGCGCCAGCGCAGCGGTCGGGCGCAGCCGCAGCCTCATAAATCCGCCCTTGTGCAGAGCCAGCGCGTGTCCCGGCGAGGCTGACATTACTTCACCTCACGCAGATAACGGGCAGCAAAGGCTTCCTGCACGGCAGCCATGTGCTGGTAATCCACCACACCGGCACGAGCGTAATCGCTGTCGGGCAGGAACTGCGCGGCCACGTCGGCAGACATCTTCGAGCGCACTGGACGCAGATAAGCCTTGGCCCACAGCGCCTGGCCCTCGTCAGACAGGACGAAATCCAGCACCTTCTCGGCATTGGCGCGGTGCGGTGCCTTGGCAATCATGCTCATCACGTACGGCACGCCAATGGTGCCTTCCTTGGGAATCACGAAAGCGACGTTGGCCTTGTCCTTGTAGCGAGCGCGATAGGCGTTGAAGTCGTAGTCGACCAGAATCGGCAGTTCACCGGACAGTACGCGTGCATAAGCGGTTTGCTTGGGCACGATGGGCGAGTTCTTCGCCAGCTTCTGGAAGTAGTCGATGGCCGGGCCGAAGTTGTCCAGTGTGCCGCCCATGGCCTGATTGATCGCAACGGCGGACACGTACCCGACGAATGCACTGGAGGGGTCGAGGTAGCCGACCATGCCCTTGTATTCGGGCTTGAGCAGATCCGCCCAGCTTTGCGGCACCGGCAGACCGCCCAGTGCGTCGACATTGACCATGATGCCCAGCGTGCCGGAATGAATGGCGAACCAGTGCCCTTCAGGGTCCTTCAGGCCTGCGGGAATGTCGTCCCAGTGCTTGGGTTTGTAGGTATCGACCACACCAGCCTTTTGCGCTTGCAGGCCGAAGGTCACGCCGTAATACACCACGTCTGCGACCGGCGCGGCCTGCTCGGCGACGATCTGCGCCAGCGCCTGCCCCGAGTTCTTGTTGTCCAGCGGCACTTGTACACCGGTGCTGTCGGCAATGGCCTTGAGCTGCGTGCCCCAGTCAGCCCACTCAGGCGGGCAGTTGTAACAGATGGCGGTTTCGGCGGCCTGGGCGAGGCTGGCCGCACTACATAACAGCAGTGCCGCGAGGGTTTTACTGAGGCTGAGCATGAAGCATCTCCTGGTAGGGCTGGGTGCTTTCGCCGGGCCGGATATGGCACGGCAGACAATGAGAAACCGGTGCCGCGCCGGCAATCCGCGACAGCAACTGGTCGATGACGATGTGCGCCAGTTCGGTAATCGGCTGAACCACACTGCACAGCGTCGGGTGCATCTGCGTGCCCAGCGTGATGCCGTCGAAGCCGATGACCGAAAGACGCTCGGGAACACCCCAACCATTGCGGCGTAATTCGGCAATCAGGCTGATAGCCAATAGATCGTTGGAACAGACCAGCGCGCTTGGCGCAGTCGGACCATGTAACAACGGTTCGAGCGCGGCGAAGTCGGCGTTGGTATGGGCAGGCATTTCAATCACCGGGCGCGCCTCAAGCCCACCCTCGTTCATGGCATCGCGATAGCCTTCGTAACGCAGACGGGCGCGGTCGGACTGCATGACCGGGCCTGCGACCATGGCGATACGCCGGTGGCCGGCGTCGATCAGATACCGCGTCGCCAGCGCCATGCCTGCGCGGTTATCCACAGACACAGCGCTGTAATCCTCATTGTCGGTCTGGTGATAAGCCAGCACGAACGGCGTGTCCTCGATGGCCAGGCTCTCTAGCACACGGTTGTGCTCGGCGTCGGTTACGGTCAGCACCAGCCCGTCGACCCGCTGGCGCAGCAATTCTTCAACCACGGCACTTTCACGCTCGGCGCTGTAGTCGGTGGTCGCCAGCAACAGGTTGTAGCCCCGCGCCCGCGCCGCTCGCTCCATGGCCTGAAACTGCTCGGCGAACACCGGGTTGAGCAGGTTTGGCACGATGACGCCAATCAGATTGGTGGTTTGCAGACGTAACTGTCTGCCCAACCGATTGGGGCGAAAGCCAAGTTCACGGGCAGCGACGAATACTCGCTCGCGGGTTTCGGCTCGCACCACCTCAGGGTTTGCGAAGGCACGTGCAGCGGTGGCCCGGGAAACCCCGGCCAGTCGTGCAACTTCTTTCAAATCAGTCATGGTCGCTCGCTTGAGATCGATCTCATTGGCGGCAACTCTAAGTGGCGAACATGGCTAAACAGCGACCGGAGGATGACCGTTTGGTGACAACTCGACCCTTGGGCACTTTAAACTGAAGGGGTTTAGCGAACCGGGACCGGTCTGCGTTACCATCAGCGGTCCGACGCGGCAACCTGCTGCGCGCAGGAGTAGTCATGGCTCACCCGTTTGCAACACTTACTCCCGATCTGGTTCTGGATGCTGTCGAAAGCATCGGTTTTCTCAGCGATGCCCGCATCCTGGCACTCAACAGCTACGAAAACCGCGTGTATCAGGTCGGTATCGAAGACGGTCAGCCGCTGATCGCCAAGTTCTATCGTCCACAACGCTGGACCAACGAAGCCATCCTTGAAGAACACAGCTTCACCTACGAGCTGGTCGAGGTCGAAGTGCCCGTTGTCGCGCCCATGGTGCATAACGGCGAAACCCTGTTCGAACATGCCGGTTTTCGTTTCACGTTATTCCCGCGCCGGGGCGGACGCGCGCCGGAGCCGGGCAATCTGGATCAGTTGTATCGCCTGGGCCAGTTACTGGGGCGTATCCATGCGGTCGGCTCGACCAAACCGTTCGCGCACCGCGAGGCACTGGGCGTGAAGAACTTCGGCCATGCGTCGGTCAATTACCTGCTGGAAAACGACTGCATCCCGCGCAGCCTGCTTCCAGCTTACGAGTCGGTAGCCCGCGATCTGCTCAAGCGTGTCGAAGACGTTTACGCCGCCACGCCGCACACCAACATTCGCATGCACGGCGACTGCCACCCCGGCAACATGATGTGCCGCGACGAAATGTTCCACATCGTTGACCTGGACGACTGCCGCCTTGGCCCCGCCGTTCAGGACATCTGGATGATGCTGGCCGGTGATCGTCAGGAACGCCTCGGCCAGTTGTCGGAACTGATGGACGGCTACAACGAATTTCATGATTTCGATCCACGCGAGCTGGCCCTGATCGAACCACTGCGTGCCCTGCGCCTGATGCACTACAGCGCCTGGCTCGCCCGTCGCTGGGACGACCCTGCGTTCCCGCACAGCTTTCCATGGTTCGGCACCGAGCGTTACTGGGGCGACCATATCCTGGCCCTGCGTGAGCAGATGTCAGCGCTGAATGAAGAGCCGTTGAAACTGTTTTGACCTGATGAGCCCCAGGTTATCGTGCGGCGCTCCGCGTCGCATGCAGTTCTGGACGCTCCGCGTCCGATCCTGAGCAAGCGGCGCGGCACAGATGTCGTGAATCAGTCGAACCTGTGTATAACATCGAGCGCTCCAGCGTGAGTACGATCAAAACCATCAACCGCATCACCCCACAATAAAACCGGAAATTTCTGTATTAAAGGGACGCTCCATGCAAGCTGCCAATCCACGCCGTGGATACATTCTGGGCCTGAGTGCTTACATCATCTGGGGCCTGTTCCCCATCTACTTCAAGGCTATCTCCGCCGTTCCGGCCATCGAGATCATCATCCATCGTGTGCTCTGGTCAGCCCTCTTCGGCTCGATTGTGCTGATGTTCTGGAAGCATCCCGGCTGGTGGCGTGACCTGCGCAACAACCCACAGCGACTGGCCGTGCTGGCACTGAGCGGCACGCTGATCGCGGCCAACTGGATCGTCTACGTATGGGCCGTGAACAACGGCCGCATGCTTGAAGCCAGTCTCGGCTATTACATCAACCCGCTGGTCAACGTACTACTGGGCATGTTGTTACTGGGCGAACGGCTCAGGCGCCTGCAAATGCTGGCGGTCGCTTTCGCCGCCATTGGTGTCGCCCAACAGGTCTGGCACGTGGGCAGCCTGCCATGGGTGTCGCTGGCACTGCCATTGACCTTCGCGTTCTACGGCCTGATCCGCAAAAAAGCCCCGGTTGCCGCCCTCCCTGGCCTGGTGGTGGAAACCTGGATGCTGGTGCCACTGGCATTGATCTGGCTGGCACTCAACCCGACAGCCATCAGCGCACAAGCACAATTCTGGACCACCACCCAGGCCCTCTGGCTCGCAGCCGCAGGCCCGGTAACGCTGATCCCGCTGGTGTGCTTCAACGCCGCAGCCCGCCACCTGCCCTTCACCACCCTGGGCTTCCTGCAATACCTTGCGCCCACGCTGGTCCTGCTGCTGGCCGTACTGCTGTATGGCGAGCATCTGACCACCAGCACCATCATCACCTTCGCCTTTATCTGGGCGGGGCTGGCAATCTACAGTGTGGATATCTGGCTGAAATCCCGCGGTCGCAGCTGATCAAAAAACACACAATCCCTTGCAGACCACGCTCCCCGTGGCCTGCAAGAGGTTCTCCAAGGGTTATCCACAGGCAGGCTAACCTTATCTGTGCACAAGCCCTTGAAACTGTTGGTTTTTTGATCAACTTTCGCCAAGCCACGGCGAACGTGGCGCGCAAGGCTATTCCCCCAGGTTATCCACAGGCAGGTGCACGGTTAACTTGGATAACCTGAATAGGCCTATATTCTGGTTGAATAGTGCACCTTTTTTGGTACACTCGACTATGAATAAATATCCTCCCACTTTAAACGTTAAGTTTTTCTACACCGAAGCGGGCAATGAGCCCGTACGCGAATGGCTGACCAATTTGCCACGCGATGACCGTAAGGCAGTAGGCACGGACATCAAGACTGTTCAGTTTGGATGGCCAATAGGCATGCCTGTGGTCCGTAAAATGGAGCCCGAACTTTGGGAGGTCCGAGTTGATTTGAAGGAAAGAATTGCACGAGTACTGTTCACCGTTGAAGCAAGCTCAATGGTTTTGCTTCATGGCTTTATCAAGAAAAGCGAAAAAACTCCCGCATCAGATCTGGAAACTGCCAGACAGCGCAAAGCAGCACTTAAGAGGAACAAGTAATGAACCAGCATATTGGCTCTGACTTCGATGACTTTCTTGCCGAGCAAGGCTTTGCCGAGGAAGTTTCTGCCGCGGCCCTCAAACGAGTTATTTCCTGGCAAATCGCTGAAGTCATGAAACAGCAGAAGGTTACCAAGAAGGCTCTCGCAGAGCGTATGCACACAAGCCGAACGGCAGTAGACCGCGCTCTGGATCAGAATGATCCCGGGATGACCCTTGCAACACTGGCCAGCGCTGCAAGAGCACTGGGTCAACGGGTGGAGGTCAGACTGGTGCCGGAACAAGAAGCCAAACGCGCCTGAACATAATCAACACAGGAGTCACGCTTCCCCACCCAACACCAACTCCACCATCAGATCATCAGCCAGGGTCTCAAGCCCTGCCTGCAGGTCATCCAGCGACAAGCCCAGCGGTACGCCCAGCACGGCATCGGCGTGAAACAGCAACTCGCTGCTCATGGGCGCAGGGGAAACGTCGGTGATCAAGTGTTCGACGTTAACGCCCTGCCCGGCCAGCAAGCGGGTGATGTCGCGCACAATGCCGGGACGGTCGTTACCGACCAGTTGCATGCTGATCAACTGGGTCGGGGCAGTTGTCTCGATCACGCTTTCAGCCAACAGCATGCGAATGCCGTGGGCTGACAGTGCGTTCAACGCCTTGATCAGGTCATCGTACTTTTCCGGCTCGACACCCACCTTGAGGATCCCGGCAAATTGCCCGGCCATGCGCGACATGCGGCTTTCCAGCCAGTTACCGCCCTGCTCGGCAATGCACTGCGCGATACGTTCGACCTGACCCGGTTTGTCGGGAGCAACCAGCGTTACGACGAGATGATCCACGGTCAATTCCTCTTTCTGTGCAGGTGATTTGAAAACGGCGTCGGTCGCACGAGTATAGACAGACCCGAGGGCAGCCCGTGCGCGGTAAATCGTGTACCGTTTACCACGCTTTATGGAACAATCCCGAGCGCTTTTGGGAGCACAATGAATATCATCGTGACCCGATATGAATATCCAGTCGTTTAGTGACATATTCAGCGACGTTTTCACGCGACGGCGGCTCATGTAGTATCCGAAATCTCGCACTACATGACACCAAGATCAATAACAGAGCGCTCCCCGAGTGTGCTCGACCCTGCTGAGCAGAGTGAGGCAAGTGCAATGACTGAGTACGTTCAAGTCGGTGACCTGCAAGTCGCCAGAGTCCTGTTCGACTTCGTGCAGAACGAAGCCACACCCGGAACCGGCATCGACGCCACTGCGTTCTGGGCCGGTGCGGACCAACTGATCCACGACCTTGCGCCAAAGAACAAGGCACTGCTCGCCAAACGAGATGAATTGCAGGCGCAGATCGACACGTGGCACCAATCGCGTGCCGGACAGGCTCACGACGCCTCGGCTTACAAAGCCTTCCTTCAGGAGATCGGCTACCTGCTGCCAGAAGCAGCGGACTTCCAGATCACCACGCAAAACGTCGATGAAGAAATAGCCACCATGGCCGGACCGCAACTGGTCGTGCCGGTGATGAACGCACGGTTTGCGCTCAATGCGTCCAATGCCCGCTGGGGCTCGCTGTATGACGCGCTCTATGGCACCGATGCCATCAGCGAAGAAGGTGGCGCGGAGAAAGGCAAGGGCTACAACAAGGTGCGTGGCGACAAGGTGATCGCCTTCGCCCGCGCGTTCCTCGATCAGGCTGCCCCTTTGGCGGCTGGCTCGCACGTTGATTCGACTGCTTACAAGTTGATCGACGGCAGACTGGTCATCAGCCTCAAGGGCGGCAGCAACACCGGCCTGCGCGACGATGCACAACTGGTGGGTTTCCAGGGTGATGCCTCAGCGCCGTTCGCCGTGCTCTTCAGGCACAATGGGCTGCATTTCGAATTGCAGATCGACGCTTCCAGCCCGGTTGGCCAAACCGATGCGGCAGGCGTGAAAGACATCCTCATGGAAGCCGCGCTGACCACCATCATGGACTGCGAAGACTCCATTGCGGCCGTCGATGCCGACGACAAAGTGGTCGTCTACCGTAACTGGCTGGGCCTGATGAAAGGCGATCTGGCGGAATCGGTGTCCAAAGGCGGCGAGACCTTCACCCGCACCATGAACCCGGACCGGGTCTACACCACGCCACAAGGCGGCGAAGCCACGCTGCACGGTCGTTCGCTGCTGTTCATTCGCAACGTAGGTCACTTGATGACCATCGACGCGATACTCGACAAGCATGGCAATGAAGTGCCGGAAGGTATTCTCGACGGCCTGTTGACCAGTCTGGCTGCGATCCACAACCTCAACGGCAATACCTCGCGCAGCAACAGCCGCAGCGGCTCGATGTACATCGTCAAACCGAAGATGCACGGGCCGGAGGAAGCCGCGTTTACCAACGAACTGTTCGGGCGTATCGAGCAGGTCCTGGGCTTGCCGCGCAACACATTGAAAGTCGGCATCATGGACGAGGAACGCCGTACCACGGTCAACCTCAAAGCCTGTATTCAGGCAGCCAGCGAGCGCGTGGTATTCATCAACACCGGCTTCCTCGATCGCACCGGTGACGAAATCCATACCTCGATGGAAGCGGGCCCGGTGGTGCGCAAGGCGCAGATGAAAGCCGAGAAATGGATCAGTGCCTACGAGAACTCCAACGTCGACATCGGCCTGAAATGCGGCTTGCAAGGTCGTGCGCAGATCGGCAAAGGCATGTGGGCCATGCCCGACCTGATGGCTGCCATGCTGGAACAGAAAATTGCCCACCCGCTGGCTGGCGCAAACACGGCCTGGGTGCCCTCGCCTACAGCGGCCGCGCTGCACGCCCTGCATTATCACAAGGTCGATGTGTTCGCTCGCCAGGCCGAACTGGCTCAGCGCGAGCAGGCATCGGTAGATGACATTCTGACCATTCCCCTGGCGCCGAACACCGACTGGACGCCCGAAGAAATCCAGAACGAACTGGACAACAACGCACAGGGCATTCTTGGCTATGTAGTGCGCTGGATCGATCAGGGCGTGGGTTGCTCGAAAGTACCGGACATCAACGACATCGGTCTGATGGAAGACCGCGCAACGCTGCGCATCTCAAGCCAGCACATGGCCAACTGGCTGCGTCATGGCGTTGTCACCGAAGCTCAGGTGCTGGAAAGCTTGAAGCGCATGGCCCCCGTCGTGGATCGCCAGAACGCCAACGACCCGCTGTATCGCCCACTGGCACCAGACTTCGACAGCAACATTGCCTTCCAGGCAGCCGTAGAACTGGTGATCGAAGGCACGCGGCAGCCTAACGGCTATACCGAGCCGGTGTTGCACCGCCGCCGTCGTGAGTTCAAGGCTAGTAAAGGTCTGTAACGAGTCGTCTGAGCCATTGCGGGTGCTTGTCCTTGCCGGATGAGCAATCCGCAAAGGCTCACCGTTTCAACTTATCCCCAACTCCCGCTTCACCAGCTTCACCAGTTGCTTGGTGTTAAGCGGCTTGAGCAGGAAGTCCACCACGTTCAAGTGCATGGCATCGATGGCATCGCGCACGTTGGCATCGCCGGAGACGATAATGATCGGCAGTTCGGCGCGATCCGACTCCCGTACCTTGCGGATCAGGTCCAGCCCGTCGAAAGGCGCCATGCGCAAATCGGTGATCAGCAGTCCGATGGACTGACGCGTCTGGATCATTTCAAGCGCGCTGTCGCCACCGGGTGCGGTCATGCAACTGATGTCATTGAGGCTCAGAATTTCGGCCAGCAGCTCTCGCGCGTCGCTGTCGTCATCGACGATCAGAACTCGTTGCGGTGCGTCACGGGCGGGCGTGAGCATGACCTCATGGAGGGCATTACGCTCTTCATCGCTCAAAATATCGTGATCAATCATTGCAATCTCATCATTCCCTGAACTAATCCGACAGCAGATATGGATAAATCTGCGATGCATTTCGTCGGCATCCTGGCCAGTCTTCGCTCGCAATCCATTGCGTTCGTCAAATCAGTTACGCCGCAGCAGGCACGGCACTGTCACTCGGTTCAAGCGTAAGACTTACGTCCAATGGGCACCTGGCTGCAAGCGGCCGACCATGAGCACCAATAACAAGAACGCGGAACAGGCCATGAGCAAGGCAGATGCTTTCACCCAGGCAGGCAAGACAGCCGTGCTACAGAACATACACGGCACCATGCAGTTTCTGCAAAAATTCCCGCCTTTCAACCAGATGGAAAACGCGCATCTGGCGTACCTCGTAGAGCAGTGTCAGCTCCGGTTCTATGCTGCGGATGAAAGCATCATCAAGCCTGGCGATGGCCCGGTAGAGCACTTTTACATCGTCAAGCAGGGGCGAATCGTCGGTGAACGTCCGCATTCTGCCAAAGGCGGCACAGAAACAACATTTGAAATTACCACCGGCGAGTGTTTTCCACTTGCGGCCCTGCTGGGCGAGCGTGCCACTCGCACTGAACACCTGGCTGCAGAAGACACCTTCTGCCTGCAATTGAACAAGCAGGCTTTCATCAAGCTATTCGCGCTTTCCACAACGTTTCGCGACTTTGCCCTGCGCGGCGTCAGCAGCCTGCTGGATCAGGTCAATCAGCAGGTCCAGCAGCGCGCCGCTGAAACCCTGGGCACGCAGTATTCCCTGAATACACGTCTGGGCGAACTGGCCATGCGTCACCCGGTGATGTGCAGCCCTGAAACACCCATGCGCGACGCGGTGAAACTGATGCATGAACAGCAGGTAGGCAGCATCGTGATTGTCGACGAGCAGCAGGCCCCGCTGGGGATTTTTACCCTGCGCGACCTGCGTGAGGCAGTTGCCGATGTGAATGCCGATTTCAGCGCGCCGGTCAGACACACCATGAGCCTGTCGCCGTTCCATCTGAGCCCGGACGCCAGCGCATTCGACGCGGCCATCGCCATGACCGGACGTCACATCGCCCACGTGTGCCTGGTCAGAGACGGGCGATTGTGTGGCGTGGTATCGGAGCGCGATTTGTTTTCCTTGCAACGGGTCGATCTGGTCCACCTGGCGCGGACCATCCGCAATGCGCCGCGTATCGAGGCGCTCGCCGGTTTGAGGGGCGATATCGTCCAGTTGGTCGACCGCATGCTGGCCCATGGTGCCTCTTCGACCCAGATAACCCAGATCATTACCCTGCTCAATGACCACACCGTGTGCCGCGTGATCGAGCTGACGCTTGCAGAAAATGGCGACCCCGGCATTGCATTCAGCTGGCTGTGCTTTGGCAGCGAAGGCCGTCGCGAGCAGACGCTGCATACCGATCAGGACAACGGCATTCTGTTTGAAGCCAGCGATGCGGCGGAGGCAGAGCAGATCCGCACGTTATTGTTGCCGATTGCCGAACGTATCAATCAGAGCCTGGCACAGTGCGGTTTTACCCTGTGCAAGGGCAACATCATGGCCGGCAACCCCGACCTGTGCCTGTCCCGGCTCGAATGGTCACAGCGCTTTGCAGCCTTTATCCGCGAGGCAACTCCGGAGAACCTGCTGGCATCGAGTATCTATTTCGATCTGCGCGTGGTCTGGGGCGATGAGAGCGGCGGCGAGCAACTGCGCCGCGGCATTCTTGATCAGGTAGCAGACAACAAGCTGTTCCAGCGCATGATGGCCGAGAACGCACTGCGCCAAAGGCCGCCGGTGGGCCGCTTCAAGGATTTCGTCCTGGCGCGCAAAGGCAGCGAAAAAGACACCCTGGACCTCAAGACCGAAGGCCTGACGCCCTTTGTCGACGGTGCGCGCCTGCTGGCGCTTGCCAATGGTGTCGGCGTCAACAATACCCAGGAACGCCTGCGCCAACTGGTCGAACGTGAAGTCATCGACCCCCTGGATGGCGCTGCGTATGAAGAGGCGTACCACTTCATTCAGCAGACCCGCATGCAGCAACATCAATTGCAAAGCCGCCAGAACCTTCCTTACTCCAACCGCATCGACCCTGACACGCTCAACCATCTGGACAGACGCATTCTGCGCGAATCGTTTCGCCAGGCGCAGCGACTGCAAACCAGCCTGACCCTGCGTTATCAACTATGAACCTGTTCGAATGGCTCAAGCCGCGCGCGAAAAAGACACCCTTGCAAGCGCATCAACTGGATCGCCTCAAAAAGCTGCCGGTCTGCGCGCCCCTCAGCGACAAGCCGTTGCGCCAACAGCGCTGGGTCGTGCTGGACCTTGAAACCAGCGGCTTGAACATGAACCGCGATCAAGTGCTGTCCATCGGTGCGGTCGTAATTGAAGACGGTGCCATCGATCTGGGTCAACAGTTCGAGCGTACGCTGTTGCGCGTCGACCACAAGGTCAGCCCGGCCGTGCTTATTCATGGTTTGGCGCCCAGTGCGATTGCCGCGGGCAGCGAGCCGGCCGAGGCGTTGCTGGATTTCATGGAGTTCGTCGGCGAAAGCCCGATTCTGGGTTTTCATGCGCCGTTCGATCAGCACATGCTGTCGCGCGCACTGAAAGAAAGCCTGGACTACCGCTTGCGGCATCCGTTTTTCGATGCCGCAGAAATAGCCCCGATGCTCTGTGAACAAGCCAACCTGCGTCACGCAGGGCTGGACGACTGGACGCAGTTTTTTGGCCTGCATGCCGAAGAGCGTCACAACGCCAGCGCTGATGCACTGGTCACCGCAGAGCTGGCGCTGATTCTGTTCAGCCACGCCCGTCGTCAGCAGATCGACAGCCCGCGGCTACTGGAAGAGCGCCTTGGGCAATGGCGCAGACGTAAACAATCGCACTCGTTTTGACTGCGACCTGCGCTCAGCTCTGGGAAATGGTCTTGGCGATTACATCCACCGTCGCGTCCACCTGCTCGCGGTAACGCTTGAGCTCGACCTTGTGCAATTGCTCAAGCTCGATTTGCTGCGAACAGAGGTTCAGCGCTGCCAGAACCAGCAGACGGTCGCCGATCAACGTCGGGTATTTGCGCTTGGTGTCGGCCAGCGACGCGTTGAGCATCGCGGCGGCCTTCATGAGGGTCAGGTCTTCACCGGCCGGGGCTTTGACCGAGTACTCATTACCCAGAATGGTGAGAACGGTTACACCGTTGCCATCGACGTTCATGCGCCAACAGCACTTGCGCTGGTCGCGCGGTCAACCAGTGCCTGGATACGGGCGGCGGTGCTGCCCTGCTTCTCTTCCTGCTCCATCAGGCTCAGTTGCAAGTTCTCGTTCTCGTCCTTGGCTTTTGCCAGCTCGGCACCGAGCTGTGCATTTGTGTCTTGAAGGGCCTGGTTCTGTTGCACCAGATCACCGACAAGTTGTTCCAATTGGCTAAGGGAGGCTTCCAACATTTTGATTTCTCGAGCAAATTTCAACGGGCGCGTACGATAAAGAAAAGTCGCTGCGCATGCCAGCGCTCAGGCTTTGATACTGATCTGTCATGACGTTGACATGTCCATAACGTAGACGCGTAGGGGGCTTGTGACTACGTATTCGGAATCCGGTTCCTGCTGTTCGTCAGACCGTCCCGAACTGCGACAAATGCGCACAGCCAATGAGCAAACTGACATCACCCTAATCCCCCTCAACCCAGTCTTTTCAAGGGTTTGTGCGAATGTTTGTCATATTCAAAAATAACCGCCAGTAATAAGTCGTCAATATTTAGTGCCTGCTGACTCAAGACGTTAGTCGCATGACCGATAGGCAGCCATTCACTGCATTCCCTTCACCGTTAAATCGCATGGATTGCGTACCTGACCCTGGAAGCTTTCTATGTCCCTGCGAAATATGAACATCGCGCCCCGAGCGTTTCTTGGATTTGCCATGATCGGCACACTCATGTTGATTCTGGGTGTATTTGCACTGTCTCAGATGAGCAAGATCCGTGGCGCCACTGAAGTGCTGGCCGACAACAATGTGCCGAGCATCAAGAGCCTTGACCGATTCGCTGAAGTCAGCATTCGTTTGCGCGTTCTGTCCTATCGATTGCTGGTCAACCGCGACCCGGAAACCCAGCAGAAAACCATCGAGTTGATGGCGATGCGCAACAAGCAGATCACTGACGCTCAGGCGATTTACGAGAAGCTCATCAGCGATCCCGACGAGCGCAATCTTTACAGCCAGTACGTACAACTGCTGGGACAATATCGCCAGCTTGAAGAGCGCCTGAAGACCCTGACTCGCGCCAACAAGATCGATGAATTGCAGGGCCTGCTCAATAACGAAATGCTCAACAACTCCGACCAGATGAATGTTGTGCTCAGCAAACTGGTGGAGTTCAACACGGCTCAGTTGAACCAGGTGAAGAAGGATGCGTCCAGCGAGTACGATTCGGCATTCAATCTGGTCGTCGGACTGTTGATCGCTGCCACCCTGCTGACCATCGTGTTTGCCTGGATGCTGATCAAAAGTATTACCACGCCGATTGCCACAGCTCTGCATGCAGCGGAGACCATCGCGCAAGGCAACCTGACCCGGCCGATCGAGATCGACGGCACCGATGAAGCAGGTCGTTTGCTGCTGGCCATGAAAACCATGCAGGACAAGCTGCGCGATACGTTGCAGGGCATTTCCGGTTCGGCCACGCAACTGGCCTCGGCTGCTGAAGAGCTCAATGCTGTCACCGACGAAAGTGCACGCGGGCTGGTGCAGCAGAACAACGAAATCGAGCAGGCGGCCACCGCGGTGAACGAGATGACCAGCGCCGTGGAAGAAGTCGCACGCAATGCCGTCAGCACGTCCCAAGCGTCGCGCAATGCTGCGACATCTGCTGGCGACGGTCGTGATCTGGTTCAGGAAACCGTCAGCGCCATCGAACGCATGAGCGGTGATGTGAAAGATACTGCTGAACTGATCATCAACCTGGCCAGTGAATCGCGTGATATCGGCAAGGTGCTGGATGTGATTCGCGGCCTGGCCGACCAGACCAACCTGCTCGCCCTTAACGCCGCCATCGAGGCTGCACGCGCCGGTGAGGCCGGGCGTGGCTTTGCTGTAGTCGCCGACGAAGTCCGCGCCCTGGCGCACCGTACTCAGCAATCGACCAGTGAAATCGAACGCATGATCGGTAGCATTCAGAGCGGTACGGAGCAGGCGGTGAGCTCGATGCGCAACAGCACAGAACGCGCCGAATCGACCTTGAACATCGCCAAGGGCGCAGGCT
Organism: Pseudomonas syringae group sp. J254-4; assembly: GCF_032586855.1. NCBI lineage: Bacteria > Pseudomonadati > Pseudomonadota > Gammaproteobacteria > Pseudomonadales > Pseudomonadaceae > Pseudomonas > Pseudomonas syringae group sp. J254-4. The sequence goes on from NZ_JAWHOO010000015.1 coordinate 151,454, forward strand.
TGGCGCTGAACACCATCAACGTCGCGGTAGAAGAGATCAACGAACGCAACATGGTCATCGCCAGTGCTGCCGAAGAGCAGGCGCAAGTCGCTCGCGAAGTGGACCGCAACCTGGTCAACATCCGCGACCTGTCCGCACAATCCACCACCGGCGCCAACCAGACCAGCGCGGCCAGCACCGAGCTGTCACGCCTCGCCGTGGACCTCAACAGCATGGTGTCGCGCTTCGCGCTTTAAACACGCGAAAACTCAACTAGCGTGTCGGCGCTCCGCGTCCTCTTGCGACGCAGAGCGTCGAGAGCTGCATTACCACGCTGAATCCCGACTATAGTGCGGCGCTCCGCGTCGCATGCCGTTCTGGACGCTTCGCGTCCTCTTGGCGATGCAGAGCGTCGCGAACTGCATTACCACGCTGGAGCGTGGGAACGATCATCGCAACTATCGTGCGGCGCTCCGCGTCGCATGCCTTTCTGGACGCTCCGCGTCCTCTTGGCGACGCAGAGCGTCGAGAAC
>NZ_JAWHOO010000016.1:0-70305 GCF_032586855.1 Pseudomonas syringae group sp. J254-4
CGCCGCACCATCACATTCAAGACCGGACGCAGAGCGTCCAGAACGGCATGCGACGCGGAGCGTCGCACGATGATCAAGACATGCCTAAGCGGAGCGTCGCACGATAGTTGAGATTATCGTTCCGCACGCTCCAGCGTGGAAATGCAGTGCGTGACGCTCCGCGTCACAGATCTGCGCCGCGCCATCACACTCAAGACCGGACGCAGAGCGTCCAGAACGGCATGCGACGCGGAGCGTCGCACGATGATCAAGACATGCCTAAGCAGAGCATCGCACGGTAGTTGGAATTATCGTTCCGCACGCTCCAGCGTGGGAATGCCGTGCGTGACGCTCCGCGTCACAGATCTGCGCCGCACCATCACATTCAAGACCGGACGCAGAGCGTCCAGAACGGCATGCGACGCGGAGCGCCGCACGATGATCAAGACATGCCTAAGCGGAGCGTTGCACGGTAGTTGGGATTATCGTTCCGCACGCTCCAGCGTGGAAATGCAGTGCGTGACGCTCCGCGTCACAGATCTACGCCGCACCATCACATTCAAGATCGGACGCAGAGCGTCCAGAACGGCATGCGACGCGGAGCGTCGCACGATAATCAAGACATGCCTAAGCAGAGCGTCGCACGGTAGTTGGGATTATCGTTCCGCACGCTCCAGCGTGGGAACGCCGTGCGTGACGCTCTGCGTCACAATCTACGCCGCGCCATCACATTCAGGATAGGACGCAGAGCGTCCAGAACGGCATGCGACGCGGAGCGTCGCACGATGATCAAGACATGCCTAAGCAGAGCGTCGCACGATAATCAGGGAATGCGGAGCGTAGGCCTGCCTCAGTCAACCGCCACGCCCAGTTCGGTCAGGCGTTTTAGCAGCGCATCTTCGTCCAGTACGGTCAGCCCCAGCTCGTTGGCCTTGGTCAGTTTCGAGCCTGCACCTGGGCCTGCAACCACGGTGTGGGTCTTGGCCGAGACCGAGCCGGAGACTTTGGCACCAAGGCTTTCGAGTTTTTCCTTGGCGACGTCACGACTCATGCGCTCCAGCGAGCCCGTCAGTACCCAGGTCTGCCCGGCCAGCGGCAGGCCTTCGACGGTTTTTTTCTCGCTGCGCCAGTGCATGCCGAAGTCCTTGAGCTGGGCTTCTATGGCGCGGGCACGCTCGGCGTTTGCGCTGTCGTCGAAGAAATCGCGGACCGACTTGGCCTGTTTCTCCGGCAGCGTCTGACGCATGTCCAGCCAATCGGCGCTGATGACGGCCTCCAGCGTGCCGAACCTGTCAGCCAGTTTCTGTGCAGCGCCCGGCCCTACCGACGGAATGTGCAGTTTGTCGATCAGCCCTTCGAGCGTAGTGCTGGCCGCAAACTCGGCACCCAGCTCGCCCTGGTCCTGCAATTGCAGTCCGCATTCGCCCAACAGCGCATCAATGACGTTACGGTTGTGCTCATCCTCGAAGAAACTGTGAATTTCGTAGGCAACTTCCAGACCGACATCCGGCAGGTAAGTCAACACCTCCGGCAAGGCCTGTTTGACGCGCTCCAGAGACGCCAGCGAGCGCGCCAGCACCTTGGCCGTCTCCTCGCCCACATCGGGAATGCCCAAGGCATAGATAAAGCGCGCAAGAGTCGGCTGCCGGCTGTCGGCAATCGCCTTGAGCAGCTTGTTGCTGGAAATTTCGGCAAAGCCTTCCAGGTCGATGATCTGCTCGTATTTCAGCTTGTACAGGTCGGCAGGCGAGCCGATGAGTTTTTCATCGACCAGTTGCTCGATGGTCTTGTCGCCAAGCCCTTCGATGTCCATCGCACGACGTGACACATAGTGGATGATCGCCTGTTTGAGTTGCGCACCGCAGGCCAGACGCCCGACGCAGCGATACACCGCACCTTCGGTGACGGTTTCCTTGCCCTTGCTGCGTTTGATCAACTGCGTGCGCTCGACATGCGAGCCGCACACCGGGCAGGTCTGTGGAACCTGCACCGCCCTGGCATTCTCGGGGCGGCGCTCGGCAACCACCTGCACCACCTGAGGAATCACGTCACCGGCGCGGCGGATGATCACCGTGTCGCCAATCATCAGGCCGAGCCGCGCCACTTCATCCATGTTGTGCAGCGTGGCGTTGGCGACCATGACGCCAGCCACCTTGACCGGCTTGAGGCGCGCGACCGGCGTCACTGCGCCGGTACGCCCCACCTGGAATTCGACATCCAGCAGCTCGGTCAGCTCTTCCATAGCCGGGAATTTGTGGGCAATTGCCCAGCGCGGCTCGCGGGCGCGAAAACCCAGTTCGCGCTGCGCAGCCAGGTTGTTGACCTTGAACACCACGCCGTCGATCTCGTAAGTCAGTGCCAGACGCCGCTCACCAATATCGTGGTAATAGGCCAGACACTCCTCGACGCCATTCGCCAGCTTCAGCTCGCGACTGACCGGCATGCCCCACTTTTTCAACGTTTCAAGCACGCCGATGTGAGTGTCGGCGATTTCCGCCGAAGTCTGCCCCAGGCCATAGCAGCAGAATTCCAGCGGACGATTGGCAGTGATTTTCGAGTCCAGCTGGCGCAGGCTGCCCGCCGCCGCATTGCGCGGGTTGGCGAAGGTCTTGCCGCCGATTTCCAGCTGGCTGGCGTTGAGCCGCTCGAAACCTGCCTTGGACATGAACACTTCGCCGCGCACTTCCAGCACATCCGGCCAGCCCTTGCCTTTCAGCTTGAGCGGGATGTTGCGCACGGTGCGCACATTGACGCTGATGTCCTCGCCGGTGGTCCCGTCCCCACGCGTCGCACCGCGTACCAGCGCACCGTCGCGATACAGCAGGCTGACTGCCAGACCGTCCAGCTTGGGCTCGCAGCTGTACTGCACCTTGCTGCCCGCACCAAACAGGTCCCCGGCAGGCAAATCCAGCCCTTCGGTTACGCGCCGGTCAAACTCGAGCATGTCGTTTTCTTCGAAAGCGTTGCCCAGGCTGAGCATCGGCATTTCGTGCCGCACCTGGGTGAACGCCGACAAAGCGGCGCTGCCAACCCGTTGCGTCGGCGAATCCGGCGTGACCAGATGCGGGTTTTCTGCCTCAAGGGCCTTGAGTTCGTGAAACAGGCGGTCGTACTCGACATCCGGGATGCTGGGCTCATCCAGAACGTGATAGCGGTAGTTGTGCTCATCCAGCTCTGCACGCAGTTCCAGGATTCGGGTTTCGACGGCCTTCATACGGTGTTCTCTCAAAAAGCAAAAGAGCAGCCGAGGCTGCTCAATCTGTTGGCTCTGTTCTGTTCAAGCCCAATCCCCGAAAAAGCGCGCCGGAGCATGCTCTTGATCGGGAAGTGGACAAGGATTCGCTTAACCGCGACGCTGGGTCAACGCACGGCGCTCGAATTCAACGATGCGCTGACGGTAATGCTCGATGGTTTGCGCGGTCATGACACTGCGCTGGTCATCTTTCAGCTCGCCATCCAGTTCATGGGCCAGCTTGCGGGCTGCGGCAACCATGACGTCGAAGGCCTGCTTGGGATGACGCGGGCCTGGCAAACCAAGGAAGAAGCTCACGGCACGGGTGCTGAAATGGTCGATATCGTCCAGATCGAACACGCCGGGCTTGACCGCATTGGCCATCGAGAACAGCACTTCGCCGTTACCTGCCATGCTTTCGTGACGATGGAAAATATCCATCTCGCCAAAACGCAGGCCGCTTTCCAGGATGTTCTGCAACAACGCAGGGCCCTTGAAGCCGCCTTCACTGCGCGAAATCACGCTGATGACCAGCACTTCCTCAACCGGAGGCAGGTCCTTGTCCTCAGTGATGCGCTGGGCAGGCTTGTCGTCCGGGAAGTCATCGTCACGCCCGGTGAACAGGCTCGGGCCGTCCAGATCCAGATTCAGGTCACCCTGCTGCGGTTCGTCCTTGCGCTTCTTGTCGCTGTTGCCACGCTTGTCACTGTTGCTGCGCTTGCCCTCACGCGGGCTGGCGCTCATCGACGGCAAGTCATGCTCATCGAGCTGCGGCTCCTTGTGGGTGTCCAGCACACGGGGCGGCCCGAGCACTTCGGCCGACGTGGTTTCCTCCTCATCCGGAAGATTGGAGAAGCTTCGATCCAGCCTGAATTTCAATTTACCTTTGCTGCCGCGCATACGGCGCCAGCCATCAAAAAGAATACCGGCAATGACTATTATGCCGATGACGATCAGCCACTCGCGCAGACCGATTTCCATGTAATCCAGTGCCTCTAATGAAGAAATCTGAAAATAAGGGCCTAAACCCCTTTAATACGTGGTGCCAAGTCTATGTTCTGACTGGCAATTTGCCCACGCGAAAATAAAAAGTGGTCACTAAACTAGCACGACCAAAGGTAACTTTACACCGTCTGTTACGTCTCTTCGCCGCCCAAAGTGCCATCTATCACACAAACGTCAAATTTTCAGGCCCTTGCGCAACGATTTCCCGACTGAATCAAGCCAGAACTCAGGCATCCACAAGCGCCATCGCCTGCTCTACATCCACCGCTACCAGCCGCGAACAGCCTGGTTCATGCATCGTCACCCCCATCAATTGGTCAGCCATTTCCATGGCGATCTTGTTGTGGGTGATGTAGATGAACTGAACAGTTTGTGACATTTCTTTCACCAACCGCGCATAGCGACCCACGTTGGCGTCATCCAGCGGCGCATCCACCTCATCAAGCATGCAAAACGGCGCAGGATTGAGTTTGAAAATGGCAAAAACCAGCGCCAGGGCAGTCAAGGCTTTTTCCCCACCCGACAGCAGATGAATAGTGCTGTTCTTCTTGCCGGGAGGGCGCGCCATGATTGTCACCCCTGTATCGAGTAAATCTTCGCCCGTCAGTTCCAAATAAGCGGAGCCACCACCGAAAACTTTTGGGAAAAGTGCCTGAATTCCGCTATTTATCTGATCGAAGGTATCTTTGAAGCGGTTTCGGGTTTCTTTATCGATCTTGCGGATGACGTTTTCCAGCGTGTCGAGTGCTTCCACCAGATCAGCATCCTGCGCATCCAGATAACGCTTGCGTTCGGATTGCTGCTGGTACTCGTCGATGGCGGCGAGGTTGATCGCTCCCAGACGCTGAATACGCCCGGCGATGCTCTCCAGTTGCTGCTCGGCGGCCTGCTCGCTGGCCTCGGGGGTCAACGTGGCGAGCACGCCGTGCAGGTCGTAGCCGTCCTCGTGCAATTGGTCCTGCAACGCCGTGCGGCGCACCGTCAGCGACTGCCATTCCAGGCGTTGCTGCTCAAGCTGGCCGCGCAACAGCTGCGATTGCTGCTCAGCCTGGGTCCGGCGCTTTTCGGCTTCACGCAATTCGCGGTCAGCGTCTTCGAGGGCGTTCTTGGCGATGCGCATTTCATCATCGACCACCATGCGCCGCTCCAGCAGCTCTTCAAGCTTGAGGCGCAGTTCTTCAAGCGGTGCCTCGCCCTCCTCCAGATTCAGACTCAGTTGCTCGCGTTTTTCGGTCAGCCTTTCGGACTGCATGCGCAGGCGCTCCAGCGCCTGACGCGTCGAATCGTACTGCGCCTTGAGCGAGCCCAGACGCACCGCCAGTTGATGACTGTGATCCTTATGCTGCCGCGCATCCTGACGAATCCTATCCAGACGCTCGCGCAGCGCATCACGCTGCGCCTGAAGCACTTCGCGCTGTTCGGTATCCTGCGCCATGCTGTCCAGTGCATCCTGCAATTGCAGGCGCGATTCGCCGAGGTGCTCGTGCTCGACAGCGCGTTGCTCGCCCAGCTCGGCCAGTTCTTCGTCCAGACGAGTACGACGCAGGGTCAACTGCTCGACCTTCACCCTGACCGCCGACAGTTGCGCTTTAAGTTCGCTTTGCTGACGGGTTTCGTCCTGCACGCGGCGGCGCAGTTGCTCGCGGGCTTCTTCCTCCTGCGACTGTTGCTCGCGCAGCACCAGCAATTGCTCTTCAAGCGTAGCCAGCGTCGCTTCGCGCTCATCACGCTCCAGGCCCAGCCGTTGTAATTCCTGCCCCCGCGCCAGCACGCCACTCTGCGCCTCGCTGGCACGTCGCACACGTAAAAAGTGCCGCCCGACCCAATAGCCGTCACGGCTGATCAGGCTTTGTCCGGCGCTGAGTTGCGCACGTCGCGCCAGCGCTTCGTCCAGATCCTCGACCGGAATCACCTGGCCCAGCCAGGCGGACAGATCAACCGTACTGTCCACTTTCTCCAGCAGGCTGCCAGGCACCCGCACCGTATCAGCACCGGTGCTGAGCAAGCGCAGATCACCCTGCTTGAAGTTCGCCAGATCAAGCGCATCGAAGTCATCCACCAGCACCGCCTGCAAATCCGCGCCGAGCACGGTCTCCACCGCCAGCTCCCAGCCCGCCTCGACACTCAGCCCCTCGGCCAGACGCGGGCGCTCGGCCAGTTGCTGATCGCGCAGCCATTCGGCGGTGCCGGTGTCCGGGTCAAGTGCGGCCTGCTGCAGCGCTTCCAGGGAAGCCAAACGCCCGTTGAGACGTTGCAGCTCGCCCTGCGCCTGCTGTTGCGCCTGGCTGGCCTGCTGCAGAGCTTCACGCAATTGCTCAAGACGCTCGACCGCCTGCTCCTCGCCTGCGTGCAGCTCTTCAAGGGTCATGTCACGGGTGGCGAGGTCTTCGCTCAGTTCCAGAATGGCCGCATCTTCAGGATCGGCGGCCAGCAACTGACGCTCTTCGGCCAGACGCCGCTGGCGTTCGGCCAGGCGTTCGATGCTTTGTTCAAGTTGCTGAATGCGCGACTGCTGGACCTGCGCCTGGCGCTGTGGCTCGGCGGATTGCTGATTGAAGACGTCCCACTTCTCCTGCCAGCCCTGCATGGCCGCTTCGGCGTCCTCCAGGGCAATGGCCGACTCTTCGGCGGCCGCGCTGGTCATTTCCTGCTCGGGCTCAAGCATCTCCAGCTCTTCGCCCAGGGTGGCAAGCAAGGTGGTGTCGTGGCCAAGATGGGATTCGGTTTCCTGGCGGGCGCGTTCGGCTTCGCGCAGGTCGTCCTGCAATTGGCGCAGCCGCTGCTGACCGTGCTGGATGCTCTGCTCGACGCGGGCGATGTCGCCACCGACCGAATAAAAACGGCCCTGCACCAGGTTGAAGCGTTCGGACAGATCATGATGGCCGTCGCGCAGCCTTTCGATGCTGGCATCGGCGCTGCGCTGATCAGCCACCAGTGCTTCAAAACCGATCTCCTGATTGCCGATCACTGCCTCGCGCTGCCCCACCAGATCATTCAACGCCTGCCAGCGCAGAGCCGACAATTGCGCCTTCAACTGGCGTTCTTCGGCCTTGTATTCCTGATACTTCTCGGCGGCCTGAGCCTGCCGGTGCAGACGCTCCAACTGACGCTCGAGTTCTTCCCGAAGGTCAGTCAGGCGCGCCAGGTTCTCGTGGGTGCGGCGAATACGGTTTTCGGTTTCCCGACGTCGCTCCTTGTATTTGGAGATCCCGGCGGCTTCTTCAATAAAGTTGCGCAGGTCTTCAGGCTTGGCTTCGATCAGCTTGGAGATCATGCCCTGCTCGATGATCGAATAGCTGCGTGGCCCCAGGCCGGTGCCAAGGAAGATGTCGGTAATGTCGCGACGACGGCATTTGGTGCCGTTGAGGTAGTAGCTGTTCTGGCTGTCGCGCGTCACTTTGCGGCGAATGGAGATTTCCGCATACGCCGCGTACTCGCCAACCAGCGTGCCGTCGGAGTTATCGAATACCAGCTCGATACTCGCCTGGCTGACCGGTTTACGGCTGGTTGAGCCGTTGAAGATGACGTCGGTCATCGACTCGCCGCGCAGGTTCTTGGCCGAGCTTTCGCCCATGACCCAGCGCACGGCGTCGATGATGTTGGATTTGCCACAGCCATTGGGGCCGACAACGGCCGCCATGTTACTGGGGAAGTTCACCGTGGTGGGATCGACGAACGACTTGAACCCTGCCAGCTTGATGCACTTCAGGCGCATGGCGTCAGTCCGCTGCCAGGGCGGCCAGCACCAGCTGGCAGCTGCGCTGACAGTAGGCGATCAGCACTACACGAATTTTCGGCAGATCCCGCGCGATCACCGCGCCAAGCAACTCGTCGAACAACGCCAGGTAGTCGCCCATATCGGCCTTGCGTTGCTCGAGCGCGAGGAAATAGCTGCGGCTCATTGAAGGCTGCAGGTTCTCGACCGTTTCTTCGAGGTACGGGTTGCTGGCGAACGGATAGGCCGCGCGCATGACATTGAAGCTCTCTTCGACAAATGCCTTGACGTCCTGCTGCTCGAAACTGACCTGCAGGCGCTGTTGTATCTGCACGAACGGCGCAAGATCATCCTCGGTGCGCCAGCGCTCGACCACCGCATTGGCCAGCAGAATGTACAACTCGCTCATCAGGCCACACAGGCTGGTCACGTTGTGCGCGTTGAGCACCGTAACCTGTGCCCCACGACGCGGCAGGATCACCACCAGATGGCGGCGCTCCAGAATCAATAATGCTTCGCGCACAGAACCACGGCTGACGTTCAACGCCTGCGTGACTTTCTGTTCCTGAATACGCTCTCCAGGCTTGAGCTCACCGCGAATGATCCGCTCGGCAAGATGATGAGCAATTTGCTCAGCGAGGCTGTCCGGGGCCTTGAACGTCATGACTATCCTTCAAAAAAACCAGTTCTGCATGCAAGCCGCGAAGTGTAGCGCAACCGGTACGGATGGCGCAGGGCCATAGAAGCGGAAACTGGCACGAAATACGCAAAACCTTGAATACAACCCAATGGGCGATTCAAGAACCAGAGAGTCTTTGATCGGCAGAATGCTGAAAAACTCAATTTCCTGACTCTTAAGTCAGAAACAAATTGACCCAATAAGCAGAGCTGATAGATTCATCGACATGTCTGATGACAATAAATGTGAGGGCTTTGCGCCGTGATTCAGTTCCTTTTGAACCAAGAGCTAAAAACCGAGCGCAGCCTGAATCCGAACATGACCGTGCTGACCTACCTGCGTGAGCAGGCACACAAGCCCGGTACCAAGGAAGGTTGCGCCAGTGGCGACTGCGGTGCCTGCACCGTCGTGGTTGGCGAGTTGCACAGTGACGCCGACGGCAAGCAAACGCTGCGTTATCGCAGCCTCAATTCGTGCCTGACGTTCATGGCGTCGCTGCACGGCAAACAATTGATCAGCGTCGAGGACCTCAAGCACCAGGGTCAGTTGCACAGCGTGCAACAAGCGATGGTCGAGTGTCACGGCTCGCAATGCGGCTTTTGTACCCCGGGCTTTGTGATGTCGCTGTTTGCCCTGCAAAAGAACAGCAGCGACGCCAACGCGCACCAGGCCCACGAAGCGCTGGCAGGCAATTTGTGCCGCTGCACCGGTTATCGCCCTATTCTGGCCGCCGCCGAGCAGTCTTGCAGCCAGCGCCAGCCGGACCAGTTCGATCAGCGCCAGGCTCAGACTGTCGAGCGCCTGCGAGCAATCACGCCAGGCCAGACCGAAGCACTGAGCGACGGCGAAAAAAGCTGCTTCATTCCGCTGACCGTGGCGGACCTGGCTGACCTTTATGGAAGCCATCCGCAGGCGCGCCTGCTGGCCGGCGGCACCGATCTGGCCCTGGAAGTCACGCAGTTTCACAAACAATTGCCGGTGATGATTTACGTCGGACACATCGACGAGATGAAGGGCGTGAAGCGTTTCGAAGACCGCCTGGAGATCGGCGCAGCCACTCCGCTGACCGATTGTTATGCAGCACTCAAGGCCGAATACCCGGACTTTGGCGAGTTACTACAACGCTTCGCCTCGTTGCAGATCCGCAATCAGGGCACGCTGGGCGGCAATATCGGCAATGCCTCGCCCATCGGCGACTCACCGCCCCTGCTGATCGCCCTTGGTGCGCAGATCGTGCTGCGCAAAGGCAACGGTCAGCGCACTCTGGCGCTGGAGGATTACTTCATCGACTACAAGGTCACGGCTCGCCAGGAGAGTGAGTTCATCGAAAAGATCATCGTGCCGACCGCGAATCCACTGCAGACCTTTCGTGCCTATAAAGTCTCCAAACGCCTGGATGACGACATCTCGGCAGTCTGTGCGGCGTTCCGCCTGACGATAGAAGACGGCGTGATCCGCGAGGCACGTGTCGCCTATGGCGGCATGGCGGCGATTCCCAAGCGCGCAGCGGCCTGCGAGCGGGCCCTGGTCGGCCAGCCGTGGAGTAATGAAACCGTTGAGCAGGCCTGCGCCGCACTCAGCGAAGATTTCACGCCGCTGTCGGACTTCCGTGCCAGCAAGGAATATCGCCTGTTGAGCGCGCAGAACCTGCTGCGCAAGTATTTCATCGAAGTGCAGACGCCTGCCGTCGCAACGCGGGTGACTGACTATGTCTGAGCATTCCCCATCCATTACCCAGGCCGAAATGCTCGCCGTGTTCCAGCAGGGCTTGAGCACTGGCGTCGGTCGCAGCGTCAAGCATGACAGCGCCGATAAGCATGTGTCCGGCGAAGCGGTGTATATCGATGATCGCCTGGAGTTTCCCAATCAGTTGCATGTGTACGCACGTCTTTCCGACCGTGCCCACGCGCGAATCATCAGCATCGACACCTCGCCCTGCTACGCCTTCGACGGCGTACGCATCGCGATTACCCATCAGGATATTCCGGGGCTCAAGGACATCGGGCCGCTGCTGCCCGGCGACCCATTGCTGGCCATCGACACGGTGGAGTTTGTCGGGCAACCGGTGCTTGCCGTTGCTGCTCGTGGTCTGGACATTGCCCGGCAGGCGGCAATGGCGGCGATTATCGAATACGAGGACCTGGAGCCGGTGCTGGATGTTGTTCAGGCGCTGCGTCAGAAACACTTTGTGCTCGACAGCCACACGCACAAACGTGGCGATTCGGCGGCGGCGCTGGCAAGCGCAACCCACCGCCTGCAGGGCAACCTGCACATTGGCGGCCAGGAACATTTTTACCTGGAAACCCAGATCTCTTCGGTGATGCCGACCGAAGACGGCGGCATGATTGTCTATTGCTCGACCCAGAACCCCACGGAAATCCAGAAGCTGGTTGCCGAGGTACTGGGCGTGCCGATGAACCGCATCGTGGTCGACATGCGGCGCATGGGCGGTGGCTTTGGCGGCAAGGAAACCCAGGCGGCCAGCCCGGCCTGCCTGTGCGCCGTGATTGCCCGGCTGACCGGCCAGCCCACCAAAATGCGCCTGCAACGTTTTGAAGACATGCAGATGACCGGCAAGCGCCACCCGTTCTACATCGAGTACGACGTGGGTTTCGATGATGACGGTCGCTTGCAGGGCATACTACTGGATCTGGCAGGCAACTGCGGCTACTCGCCAGACCTGTCTGCGTCGATCGTCGACCGCGCCATGTTTCACGCCGACAACGCCTACTATCTGGGCGAAGCCACGGTCAATGGTCACCGCTGCAAGACGCACACCGCGTCCAATACGGCCTACCGTGGCTTTGGCGGCCCGCAAGGCATGGTCGCCATCGAAGAAGTCATGGACTGCATCGCGCGCTTCCTCGGCAAGGACCCGCTGGCGGTGCGCAAGGCCAACTATTACGGCAAGACCGAGCGTAACGTCACGCACTATTACCAGACGGTCGAGCACAACCTGCTGGAAGAGATGACCGCCGACCTCGAGCAGAGCAGCCAGTACGCCGAGCGCCGCGAAGCTATTCGCACGTTTAATGCCGGAAGCCCGATCCTGAAAAAAGGCCTGGCGCTGACGCCGGTCAAATTCGGCATATCATTTACCGCCAGCTTCCTCAATCAGGCCGGTGCGCTGATTCATATCTACACCGACGGCAGCATCCACCTGAACCATGGCGGCACCGAAATGGGCCAGGGCTTGAACACCAAGGTTGCGCAGGTCGTGGCCGAGGTGTTCCAGGTGGACATCGACCGTATTCAGATCACCGCCACCAACACCGACAAGGTGCCGAACACCTCGCCCACTGCCGCCTCAAGCGGCACCGACCTGAACGGCAAGGCGGCGCAGAATGCCGCTGAAATTCTCAAGCAGCGGCTGGTGGAGTTCGCCGCCCGGCACTATCAGGTGGCAGAAACAGAAGTCGAGTTTCGCAACGGCCATGTGCGGATCGGCGATATTTTCCTGCCCTTCGCCGAGCTGGCGCAATTGGCCTGGATGGGCCAGGTTTCGTTGTCCAGCACCGGCTATTACAAGACGCCGAAGATTTTCTATGACCGCAGCCAGGCGCGGGGCCGACCGTTCTATTACTACGCGTTTGGTGCGGCCTGCGTCGAGGTCATCGTCGACACGCTGACAGGCGAGTACAAAATGTTGCGCACCGACATTCTGCACGACGTCGGCGCCTCGCTGAACCCGGCCATCGATATCGGCCAGGTCGAAGGCGGCTACATTCAAGGCGCAGGCTGGCTGACCACCGAGGAACTGGTGTGGAACGACAAGGGCAAGCTGATGACCAGCGGCCCGGCGTCCTACAAGATCCCTGCGGTGGCGGACATGCCGCTTGATCTGCGCATCAAGCTGGTAGAGAACCGCAAGAACCCGGAAGACACGGTGTTCCATTCCAAGGCCGTCGGCGAGCCACCGTTCATGCTCGGCATCGCGGCCTGGTGCGCGATCAAGGACGCCGTGGCGAGCCTGGGTGACTACCGTTATCAACCAAATATCGACGCCCCGGCGACACCGGAAAAAGTGCTGTGGGGCTGTGAGCAGATGCGCCAGAAAAGCGCTGCGCGTCGCGCATCCGGCGAAGGTGCCGAGCCGATTGTTTCCGCCCCTTCGCGGGTAAGTGAAGCTTCGCCAGGCTCGCCTTCACCTAGTCAGGATGCCCCCGTGGGAGCGAGCCTGCTCGCGAAGGCACCGGGCCTGGATCACTCGGTCCTGGAGCAGAAATGAACAACTGGATCAGCGCCCTGGCCGAGCTGCAGGCCCGTGGAGAACCCGGCATCCTGGTGACGATCATCGAGGAGCTGGGCTCGACGCCACGCAATGCCGGCTCGAAGATGGTGGTCTGTGCCGAGCATATTCACGACACCATCGGCGGCGGGCACCTGGAATACAAGGCCATGCAAATCGCCCGCGAGATGCTCGCCAGCGGCACCCGGCAAACTCGCCTGGAACGCTTCAACCTCGGCGCAAGCCTCGGTCAGTGCTGTGGCGGCGTCAATGTGCTGCTGTTCGAACCGATGGGCGAGCCGGTCGCACAGATCGCCGTGTTTGGTGCCGGGCATGTTGGCCGTGCACTGGTGCCACTGCTCGCCAGCCTGCCCTGCCGGGTGCGCTGGATCGACGCGCGTGAGAACGAATTCCCCGAGCCGATGCCCGATGGCGTGTTGAAGATCGTCAGTGAAGAGCCGGTCGACGAGGTCGCGCAGTTGCCTGTCGGCACTTACTGCATTGTCATGACCCACAACCATCAACTGGACCTTGAGCTGACTGCTGCGATCCTAAAACGCGGCGACTTTACTTACTTCGGGCTGATCGGCTCGAAAACCAAGCGCGTCAAATTCGAACATCGCTTGCGTGAACGCGGTTTCGACGCCAGCCTGCTGCAACGCATGCGTTGCCCGATGGGCCTGGCGGAAGTCAAAGGCAAGTTGCCCATCGAGATCGCGGTGTCCATCGCCGCCGAAATAATCGCCACCTACAACGCAAGCTTTGGCCAGCACAGTGCCAATGCCGAACCAATCGCCAGACTGCTGCCCGCATCACGCCGCAGTCAGTCGCAATGAGTCACAACGAGAGTGCCATGAGTTCAGTTTCCCGCCGTAAAGCCTACCGCGCCGCCATCCTTCACAGCATTGCCGACCCCGCGGAGGTGGCAGTAGAAGCGTCTTATGAGTATTTTGCCGATGGCCTGTTGCTGGTCGAAAACGGCAAAATCATTTCAGTGGGCAATGCTGACGATTTGCTCGATAGCCTCGACGGCGATGTCGAGCTGATCGAATACCCGGACGCACTGATCACACCGGGCTTCATCGACACCCATATCCACTTGCCACAAACCGGCATGATCGGTGCCTACGGCGAGCAACTGCTCGACTGGCTCAACACCTACACCTTCCCCTGCGAAAGCCAGTTCGCCGACCCCGAGCATTCGGCGCAGGTGGCCGACATCTTCATCAAGGAACTGCTGCGCAACGGCACGACCACAGCGCTGGTGTTCGGCAGCGTGCATAAAGAGTCGGTCGAGGCGTTTTTCAGTGCGGCCCAGGCACTTGACCTGCGCATGATCGCCGGCAAGGTGATGATGGATCGCAATGCGCCGGATTATCTGGTTGATACGCCGGAATCCGGGTACGCCGACAGCAAGGCGCTGATCGAGCGCTGGCACGGCAAAGGGCGTTTGAGCTACGCAGTGACCCCGCGATTCGCGCCGACCAGCAGCCCGGAGCAATTGAGCCTGGCTGGCCAGTTGCTCACCGAGTATCCCGGCCTGTACCTGCAGACCCACATCAGTGAAAACCTTCAGGAGATCGAGTGGGTCAAGGCGCTGTTCCCCGAGCGCAAGCATTACCTGGACGTCTACGATCACTTCAACCTGCTCGGCGAGCGCTCGGTGTTCGCCCATGGCGTGCACTTGTGCGACGAACAGTGCGCACGACTGGCGCAAACCGGTTCGGCGATTGCCTTCTGCCCGACCTCCAACCTGTTTCTGGGCAGCGGCCTGTTCAACTTGCCGATGGCCGAGAAGCACAAGGTGAATGTCGGGGTTGGCACCGATGTGGGCGGCGGCACCAGTTTTTCGATTCTGCAGACCCTGAACGAGGCCTACAAGGTCATGCAGATGCAGGGCGCACGGCTCAATCCGTTCAAGTCGCTGTACCTGGCGACATTGGGCGGCGCACGCGCATTGCGACTGGAGGACAAGGTCGGCAGCTTGAAGCCCGGTAACGAAGCCGACTTCCTGGTGCTGGATTACAACGCCACCCCGCTGCTGTCATACCGGTTGAAACAGGCTAAAGACATCGAAGAGATTCTGTTTGTGCTGATGACCATCGGTGATGACCGGACAGTGAAACAGACCTGGTCGGGTGGGCGTTTGGTGCATGAGCGGGGCTAAATCGTCCCTCACGCTCACGCAGGCTCTGCGTCGTCAAGAGGACGCAGAGCGTCCGGAACGGCATGCGACGCGGAGCGTCGCACGATGGTCAAAGCTTCGTTATCGTTCCCTACGCTCCGCGTGGGAATGCAGGTCTCGACGCTCTGCGTCGTCAAGAGGACGCAGAGCGTCCGGAACGGCATGACGACGCGGAGCGTCGCACGATGGTCAAAGGTTCGTTATCGTTCCCTACGCTCCGCGTGGGAATGCAGGTCTCGACGCTCTGCGTCGTCAAGAGGACGCGGAGCGTCCGGAACGGCATGACGACGCGGAGCGTCGCACGATTATCCGAAGGCCTCAACGCCCCGGTTTTTTTCTGCCCATGACGTGCGAGAACACTGCATGCAAATCGTCCGAGGCACTGTCCTGGTCGAGGTTGAGCTTGCCGTCGATGTGGTCCATATGGTGCATCATCAACTCGACGGCGAGCGGCGCATCGCGCGCTTCGATGGCGTCGATCAGCTGGGTGTGTTCGTCGTAGGAACAATGTGTGCGGTTGCCGGTTTCGTACTGGGCAATGATCAATGAAGTCTGCGATACCAGGCTGCGCTGGAAGCTGATCAGCGGCGCGTTTCTGGCGGCTACGGCCAGTTGCAGATGGAATTCACCGGAGAGACGGATGCCTGCACCTCGATCACCGCGGGCAAAGCTGTCGCGCTCGTCGCTGACCATCTGGCGCAGCTCGACCAGTTGCTCGGCAGTGGCGTGCGCGACTGCCAGTTCAGTGATTGCCTTCTCGACCATGCGCCGGGCAAAAAATACCTGTCGCGCCTCTTCGACGCTGGGGCTGGCGACCACAGCGCCACGATTAGGCCGCAACAGCACCACACCTTCGTGCCCCAACCGCGATAGAGCGCGACGAATGATGGTGCGGCTGACACCAAAGATCTCGCCCAGCGCCTCTTCACTCAATTTGGTGCCCGGCGCCAGCCGCTGCTCCAGAATGGCATCGAAAATATGCTCGTAAACGATATCGTCCTGAGTAACGCTGCGGCTGGCGCTGGTCGTGCCGCGTGGCTGTTTCTTGAGAGGCAGGGACTGGTCGTTCATGGGCACTCGTGCGCAGATGGATTACGGCTTTGGGACTGGCGCATTGTACACAGGGCAAAACCGGAAACGCGCGCAAAAAAAGGCCCGCAGTGTGGGGCGGGCAAGAGGTACTCAGCTGCCCCGATACGTCGAGTAGCTATACGGCGAGATTAACAGCGGCACATGAAAGTGTTCCTGACCTGCATCAATGCCAAAGCGCAGCACCACTTCATCGAGAAAAGCCGGTGCGTTCAACGCAACACCTCGTGCACGGTAATAATCGCCAGCCTGAAAATGCAGTTGATAAACCCCGGACTGATAAGTGTCTCCCTGCAACAGGGGCGCATCGCAACGTCCATCGCTGTTGGTGACAGCGCTGACAACGTGCAGCAGCTGCTGGCCTTCGACCCGATACAATTCAATGCGGATGGCACTGCCTGGGCAACCGTGGGCAGCGTCCAGCACGTGTGTGGTCAATTTCCCCAAAACTTCACTCCTCACATCAGGCGACGGTGAAACAGTGCACCAATGAAGTGCTCTGCATGGTGCGATTGCAACCGATTAAGACACTTTCGCGAAAACCTGTACACAATAAAATCTTCAGCGGATTGCAGCTGACGCCTGTGCTGCTCGCCAAGCGTCGAATTACCTGAAAAGAAAGGAAGCAAAGGAAAAATATCAGATTTTTTCCGATTAGCTGACCACTCAGGCAGGTTTCTTGCTTGCGTTATCTGAACAGGCACGAATCGGTAACGAAACCTACAGGGTTACAGGCCGAAAATAAAATTGTATACAATCTGCGCATTGCAGTGCGTTGCCTGCCATTCGCAACGCACTTGGCCAAACGCACATAACGCACAGAAGGAAGCTTGCAGTGAGCGCTGACTACCCACGCGACCTCATTGGTTACGGTAACAACCCGCCTCATCCACGCTGGCCGGGCAACGCGCGCATTGCCTTGTCATTCGTGCTGAATTACGAGGAAGGTGGCGAGCGCAATATTCTGCACGGAGACAAGGAATCAGAAGCCTTTCTGTCCGAGATGGTTGCTGCGCAGCCATTGCAGGGCCAGCGCAACATGAGCATGGAATCGCTGTATGAATACGGCAGCCGCGCAGGCGTCTGGCGCATTCTCAAGCTGTTCAAGCAGTTCGATATCCCCCTGACCATCTTCGCCGTGGCCATGGCCGCGCAGCGTCACCCCGAGGTGATCCGCGCCATGGTCGCCGACGGTCACGAAATCTGCAGTCACGGTTATCGCTGGATCGACTATCAGAACATGGATGAAGCCGACGAGCGTGAACACATGCGCCAGGCGATTCAGATCCTCACCGAGATCAGTGGCGAACGGCCGCTGGGCTGGTACACCGGGCGCACCGGGCCCAATACGCGGCGACTGGTGATGGAGGAAGGCGGTTTTCTCTATGATTGCGACACCTACGACGACGACCTGCCGTACTGGGAGCCGAACAACCCTACCGGCAAGCCGCATCTGGTCATCCCTTACACGCTGGACACCAACGACATGCGCTTCACCCAGGTGCAGGGCTTCAACAACGGCGAGCAATTCTTTCAGTACTTGAAGGACGCGTTCGACGTGCTGTATGCCGAAGGCGAAGACGCACCGAAGATGCTTTCCATCGGTCTGCATTGCCGCCTGATCGGTCGCCCTGCCCGGCTGGCCGCGCTCAAGCGTTTCATTGAGTACGTCAAAGGCCATGAGCAGGTGTGGTTTACCCGGCGTGTCGATATCGCCCGCCACTGGCACACTGAACATTCGTTTACCGGCAAGGCGGCGCAATGAGCGAGTTTCAGAAACTGACACCCTCGACCCTCGACAGGGACGCATTCATCGCAGCCTTTGCCGACATCTACGAACACTCACCGTGGGTCGCGCAGCAGGCCTTCGATCAGGGCGCAGGCCCCGAACTGGATCAGGTCGAGGCCCTGCACGCCCGCATGAGCAAAATATTGCTCGGTGCCACCCACGCGCAACAACTGGCGCTGATCAATGCCCACCCGGACCTGGCCGGAAAAGCTGCCGTTCAGGGCGAGCTGACTCAGGCCAGTACCGATGAGCAGGCAGGCGCCGGTATCCACCACTGCACGCCTGAAGAGTTTCAGCGCTTCACCGAGTTGAACGAGGCTTACAAGGCCCGCTTCGGCTTTCCGTTCATCATGGCGGTCAAGGGCAGCGACAGGCACAAAATTCTGGCAGCGTTCGAACAACGCATCCACCACTCGCCCGAGGCCGAGTTCGCTTGCGCCCTGGCCGAGATCAACAAAATCGCACTGTTTCGTCTACAGGCGCTTTGAGCGTCGCCGTTATCAACCTGTTCAGAAGGCAGACAACAAGCATGAAAGTTTACGCCGCACCGTTCGAGAAGTTCGTGAACCTGGCCGACGCGCGCCTGGGCACAAAAATTCTTTCGGTCACCGATGACTGGTTCGCAGACGCCAACCGGCTGTTCCAGCCGACCCCGGCGGTCTGGAAGGAAGGCGTGTTCGACGACAACGGCAAGTGGATGGACGGCTGGGAGTCGCGCCGCAAGCGTTTCGAAGGGTATGACAGCGCGGTGATCCGCCTCGGTGTGGCAGGCACCATCAAGGGTGTCGACATCGACACCTCGTTTTTCACCGGCAACTTTCCGCCTTCCGCTTCGCTGGAAGCGTGCTTTCTGGCCTCGGGCGAACCCGATGAAAACACCGCCTGGACCGAAGTGCTGCCGTCTGTGGAACTGCAAGGCAACAGCCATCATTACCACGAGATCAGCAAAGATCAGGCGTTCAGCCACCTGCGCTTCAATATCTACCCGGACGGCGGCGTAGCGCGCCTGCGGGTCTACGGCGTGCCGCATCGCGACTGGTCGAAAGTCAGCGAAGACGAGCAGATCGATCTGGTCGCGGCACTCAACGGTGGCCGGTCGATTGCCTGCTCGGACGAGCATTACGGCAGCATGAGCAATATCCTCAACCCCGGCCGTGGCGTGAACATGGGCGACGGCTGGGAAACCGCGCGCCGTCGCACACCGGGCAACGACTGGGTCATCGTGGCGCTGGGACACAAGGGCGAAGTCGAGAAAGTCATCGTCGACACCCTGCACTTCAAGGGCAATTACCCGGACAGCTGCTCGATCCAGGGTGCTTTCGTCAAGGGTGGCACCGACAGCCAGATCGAAACCCAGAGTTTGTTCTGGCGCGAGCTGCTGCCAAGCCAGAAGCTGACCATGCACGCCGAACACGAGTTCGCCGAGCAGATCAACGCCATCGGGCCGATCACCCACATCCGCCTGAACGTCTTCCCGGACGGGGGCGTGAGCCGCCTGCGAGTACTGGGCAAGGTGGCCAGGTAACAACGCGTCGGAAGTCAGCAGAAGGCAACAGGTTATCGTTCCCACGCTCTGCGTGGGAATGCAGTTCCGGACGCTCTGCGTGGGAATGCAGTTCCGGACGCTCTGCGTCCAGTCTTGAGTATGTGTGGCGCGGCGTAGAGTTGTGACGCAGAGCGTCACGAAATGCATGCCAACGCAGAGCATTGGCACGATAGTCATCAATACGAATGTGCAAACGACCCACCCTCAAAACCATTGAAGAAGAATCCGCATGCGCAAACTGATAATCGAGCCGCTGACCAAGGAAGCTTTTGCGCCATTCGGTGATGTGATCGAAACCGATGGCAGCGATCATTTCATGATCAATAACGGCTCGACCATGCGCTTTCATCGTCTGGCTGAAGTACAGACCGCGCAACCGGATGACAAGGCGATCATCAGCATATTCCGCGCCGAAGCGCTGCCGATGCCGTTGACCATTGGCATGCTGGAGCGTCACCCGCAGGGCAGCCAGGCCTTCATCCCGCTGCTCGGCAACCCCTTTCTGATCGTGGTCGCGCCGGTTGGCGATGCGCCTGAGTCAGAGCTGACCCGCGCCTTCGTGTCCAACGGCAGGCAGGGTGTCAATTACCATCGCGGCGTCTGGCACCACCCGGTGCTGACGATCGAAAAGCGGGATGACTTCCTGGTGGTTGATCGCAGTGGCGAAGGCAACAACTGCGACGAGCATTACTTTGCCGAGAGCCAGTTGCTGGTTCTCGATCCCAACCCACTGGAAGGGTAAAACCGTGCTGGCACATATGATGGAATGGCTGAATCTGGGCGTACGCTGGATTCACATGATTGTGGGCGTGGCCTGGATCGGCGCATCGTTCTACTTTGTCTGGCTGGAGAACAACCTCAACCGCAGCAACCCGCGTGAAGGGCTGTCCGGCGATTTATGGGCGATCCACGGCGGTGGCATTTATCACCTGGAGAAGTACAAGCTCGCGCCGCCGACCATGCCGGAGAATCTGCACTGGTTCAAATGGGAAGCGTATTCAACCTGGCTGTCGGGCGTGGCCCTGTTGTGCGTGGTGTTCTACGCCAACCCTACGCTGTACCTGTTGGCGCCGGGCAGCAGCCTTAGTGGTGCCGAAGGCGTGCACATTGGCCTGGGTTCGTTGTTTGTCGGCTGGTTCATCTACAGTTTTTTGTGCGACTCGCCACTGGGCAAGCGCCCTGCCCTGTTGGGCGTGGTCCTGTTCGTGCTGCTGGTCGCGGCGGCATACGGGTTCAGCAAAGTGTTCAGCGGTCGTGGTGCCTACCTGCACGTGGGCGCAATCATGGGCACCATCATGGTCGGCAACGTGTTCCGCATCATCATGCCGGCCCAGCGCGCCCTGGTGGCCGCCATTGCCGAGAACCGCACGCCGGACCCAAGCCTGCCCGCCAAGGGCCTGTTGCGCTCGCGGCACAATAACTACTTCACCCTGCCTGTGCTGTTCATCATGATCAGCAACCACTTTCCGAGCACATACGGCAGTGAGTACAACTGGCTGATCCTGGCGGGCATCGCACTGCTGGCGGTCCTGGTGCGCCACTATTTCAATACAAGACATGACAGCCATCGATTCGCCTGGACTCTGCCGGTCGCTGCGCTGGGCATGCTCTGCCTGGCGTACGTCACCGGCCCTGCGCAACCTCCCGCGAAAATCGTTTACCAACCGCTGCCCGGCACCGCAGTCGGCGGTCATCGGGCCGACGAGAAACCTACGGAGCCGGTCACCGCGCCGGTCGAGGCCAAGCCTGCCAGCACCGGCGCGGACTTCGCCAAAGTGCATGAAGTGATTCAGCATCGTTGCACGGTATGCCATTCCGCAACGCCTACCAGTCAGTTGTTCAGCGTTGCGCCTGCGGGAGTGATGTTCGATACGCCAGAACAGATTCAGCAGCAGGCCCCGCGCATCAAGGCGCAGGCCGTCACCTCGCCGATCATGCCGCTGGGCAACATCACCCAGATGACTCAGCAGGAACGCGAACTGGTCGGTGCCTGGGTCGATCAAGGCGCACACACTAACTGAGTCCCTCGCTAACCAAGCGCCCCTGAAAAGGGGCGCACTCGCCCCACTTTCGCTCCAGACGCCCTGCGCTGGAGCACTTGAGTCAGATGACGCAAGTCAGTATTCTCCGCCGCCGCTGCAAAACCGGACAACCGCTCCCTGTACGCTGACGTTGACCGAACAGCCAACTAGCTGACTGTACGGTCAGGACTCTGTCGACCCGGAAAATGACTTGAAACCGACACGTTGATGCCGGTTTGGGGATTACTTCAACTTTTTTTCACTGTTTGGCGCAGCTCTTGCTAACAACACAAAGCTGACCAGACAGACAAATTACTGCAACCACAGACAAGGCGTCACTTAGAGAACGCCAGTCTGAAAAAATCACGATCTATTTCAAGGGACTCACCGCATGAACCGTACGTTTTCCAGCGTGTTACTGGCCAGCAGTCTGCTGGCCGCTGCGCCAGCCATGGCCGGGGATATCTTCCAGTGGCAGAGCAATAGCCTGACCTATCTCAATGGACGAGACTTTGCCGTCAACCCGGCAAACCAGCAGACGTTCACCTTTGAACATGCTGACAGCTGGAAGTACGGCGACAACTTCTTCTTCGTCGACAAGATCTTCTACAACGGCAAGGGAGACGCAACCGCTGGCGATAACACCTATTACGGTGAGTTCTCGCCACGCTTGTCGCTGGGCAAGATATTTGGCCAGAAGTTCGAGTTCGGCCCGATCAGCGATGTGCTGATTGCGGCAACTTACGAATTTGGTGAAGGCGATAACGAGTCTTACCTGATCGGCCCGGCGTTCGATTTGAAGATCCCGGGTTTCGACTACTTCCAGCTGAACTTCTACCAGCGCCAGACTGAAGGCAACCGTCCGGGCGATGGCGTATGGCAGATTACCCCGGTGTGGTCCTACACCATCCCCATGGGCAAATCGGATGTGCTGATCGACGGTTTCATGGACTGGGTAGTGGACAACGACAAGACGTCGCGTGGTACTTACCACTCCAACCTGCACTTCAACCCGCAGATCAAATATGACCTGGGCAAGGCACTGAATTACCCTGAGCGTCAGCTGTACGTCGGTATCGAATACGATTACTGGACCAACAAATACGGCATCAAGGACAGCCGCTCGTTCGACACCGACCAGAACACCGCGAGTTTGCTGGTGAAGGTGTTCTTCTAAGCACGATCCGGTTGTGAAGCTCGTTCCCGCGCTCAGCGCGGGAACGCATTTCTGAAGCCTCTGCGCCCAACCTTGAGAGGGTGTTGCTGCGCAGATCTGTGACGCGGAGCGTCACGGGATGCATGCCAACGCGGAGCATTGGCACGATATTCAACTCCTGCGCGGCGCCCGCCTCCACTCACTCCCTAGCCGCTTTCCAGACCTTGCCAATCAGCGTCACGACCAACACCAGCACCGCGCCAGCGATAACCCCGGCGACCGCATCGATCAGGGTCGGGACAATCATCGACAGCCCGCCCACAGCACCGGCTGCAGCTTCGGTCACGCCTTCGACCCAATGGTGAGCAAACGGCAGACCGTGAACCAGAATCCCGCCGCCGACCATGAACATGGCCGCAGTGCCGACAATCGACAGTACCTTCATCAATACCGGCGCAAGCCAGAGCAAAGCACCACCGATTTTCTGTGCCGCAGAGCTTGCAGTCTTTTTCAGGTACAGGCCCAGGTCGTCAAGTTTGACGATACCTGCCACCAGTCCATAGACACCGACGGTAATCAGTACCGCGACAATAACCAGTACACCGACCTGATCCATGAAGGGTCGGGCCGACACTACGCCCAGCGCCAGCACGATGATTTCTGCCGAAAGAATGAAGTCGGTGCGAATCGCGCCTTTGATACGGTCCTTTTCGAACGCCACCATGTCCACTGAAGCATCCGTCGCCGCCTGCTTGCGCTGATCATGCTCTTCGCCGGTTTCGGGATGCAGCCATTTATGGGCGATTTTCTCGAAACCCTCGAAGCACAGGAACGCGCCGCCGATCATCAACAAGGGAAGAATCGCCCAGGGCGCGAAGGCGCTGATCAACAGTGCCGCCGGAACCAGGATTGCCTTGTTGAGCAACGAGCCCTTGGCCACGGCCCAGACAACGGGCAGTTCGCGATCAGCTGAAACACCGGTGACCTGCTGGGCATTGAGCGCCAGATCATCCCCCAGCACACCCGCGGTTTTCTTGGTGGCCAGTGCCACGTCATCCAGCAGGGTCGCAATATCGTCGAGCAGGGTAAGCAAGCTTCCAGCAGCCAAAATAAAAATCCTTGAGCAAGTAAAAAAGGAAATAGCACTGATTGAATCATGCGCCAGGGTCAATCGTGTGGCAGTCAACAACTCTGACCTTCATCAGACGTGAACGTTTGACGCTGCGTAGTACAAGCAGGCCACGTCGAGCAACCGGTTAAATGGGTAATTGCGTGGTCGACACCACCTGACGCAGTCCCATGAACGAGCGGATCTGTCTGACACCGGGCAAGTACAGCAGCTGTTCGGCATGCAGGCGGTTGAAACTCTGACTGTCTTTGGTGCGCAGCAGCATGAAGTAATCGAACTCGCCGGTGACCACATGAAACTCCATGCAGCCGGACACCTTCTGCGCGGCTTCTTCAAATTGGGCAAATGAATCCGGGGTCGAGCGGTCGAGCACCACACCGATCAGCACCACCATGCCGGCGTCCAGAACGTCGCCATTGAGCAACGCCACCACGCCCTTGATAACGCCCGCCTCCTTCAACCGCTCGACGCGCCGCAAGCACGCAGGCGGGCTCAGCTTGACCTTCTCGGCGAGCGCCACGTTGGAAATCGAGGCGTCACGTTGAAGGGTCTTGAGAATGGCGCGGTCAATCCTGTCCAGCAGCGGCGCTACATCGCCAGCGGACTTTTTAGTTCGTTCATTTATTGCTTTCATGATGGCTTTCACAAAATAAAAGTTTGCGTTAGTGCTATGACACTAACGCTGATTTTGCAAATAGACAATTCTTTGCAACCACGATTATTCAGCTATTTCCTATGATAGGAACCACTTCAGGCACACCGTTCAAACGTCGAACTCATTCCTTGCAGGCCTGAATCAACTTATCAACGGAGCCCCGATATGAACCTGAGCAAGTTCAAGCGCTACCCTCTGACCTTCGGCCCCTCGCCCATCACCCCTCTAAAACGCTTGAGCGAGCATCTGGGTGGCAAGGTCGAGTTGTATGCCAAGCGCGAGGATTGCAACAGCGGTCTGGCCTTTGGCGGTAACAAGACCCGCAAACTGGAATACCTGGTGCCGGAAGCCATCGACGGCGGCTACGACACACTGGTGTCGATCGGTGGCATCCAGTCCAACCAGACCCGCCAGGTGGCGGCAGTCGCGGCGCATCTGGGTATGAAATGCGTACTGGTTCAGGAAAACTGGGTCAACTACTCGGACGCCCTGTACGACCGGGTCGGCAATATCGAGATGTCACGCATCATGGGGGCCGATGTGCGCCTGGACTCGGCAGGCTTCGATATCGGCATTCGGCCGAGCTGGGAAAAGGCCATGGCCGACGTCGAGGAAAGCGGCGGCAAACCGTTCCCGATTCCAGCGGGCTGCTCGGAGCACCCTTATGGCGGCCTGGGGTTCGTGCGTTTTGCCGATGAAGTGCGCCAGCAGGAAGAAGAACTTGGCTTCAAGTTCGACTACATCGTGGTCTGCTCGGTAACCGGCAGTACTCACGCAGGCATGCTGGTGGGATTCGCTGCCGATGGCCGGGCACAGCGTGTGATCGGTATCGACGCGTCAGCCAAACCGGACAAAACCCGCGCACAAGTCCTGCGCATCGCTCAGAACACCGCAAAACTGGTGGAACTGGGCCGCGAAATCAGCGCCGAAGACGTGGTGCTCGACACCCGCTACGCCTACCCCGAATACGGCCTGCCGAACGAGGGCACCCTTGAAGCCATCCGCCTTTGCGCGCGTCTTGAAGGCGTATTGACCGACCCGGTCTACGAAGGCAAATCCATGCACGGCATGATCGACATGGTGCGCAATGGCGAATTCCCCGAGGGATCAAAAGTGCTCTACGCCCACCTCGGTGGCGTGCCGGCGCTGAATGCCTACAGCTTTTTGTTCAAGGATGGTTGAGCCGAAAGCGTTCCTGCAGTCGATAACACACTTCGGCTGCAGTGTTCCCGGCTAAACCCGAAAATACTTCTGTAGCGCCTGCGCCAGCAGGCTCACCGCCTCGTCGTTCTGTGACGACGGCGAGCGCAGGAAGACGATTTCGTGCTCGGGAATTTCAGGCAGGTCATCGAGAATCTGCATGGCTTCCGTGACTCCGCTCCGATCAATAAGGCTGATCGCCAGGCCCGCTTCCACACAGGCTTTGATCGCCTGATTGGACGGGCTTTCGAGAACTACACGGATTTTGCGGCCGTTGTCTTTGAGCGACGCCATCATGGCTTCACGATAAGGACATTGCGCTGCGTGAATGGCCAGCGGCAACGGGTCCGCAGGTCCCAGTGCGACGCTGGCCGGCCCGACCCAGACCGGCTTGGTAGATACCAGAAACTGCGTATCAGCACTTGGCTGCCCTTTGGGTTGCGCGATCACTGCTGTCTGTAACTTGCCGCGCGCAACCTGCTCGCGCAGGGTGTAGCTGGGTGCGGTTTTCAATTCCAGCACCACATTGGGCCAGGCCGCAGCGAACACCGGCAGGATGTCGCGGATGACATGAACGGCGTACTCATCCGGAACACCCAGCGTGATGCGCCCAGCCAGATGAGTCCCTTGCAGGTCAGCCAGCACGCGGTCATGGGTGGACAGCAATTCCGTCGTCGAGACCAGCAAACGCTTGCCCAGCGCAGTGAGAGACACCGCCTGGTTGTCCCGATTGAGCAAACGCCCGCCCGCTACCGCCTCAAGCCGCTGGATATGCACACTGACTGCCGCGGGGCTTTTGTGAAGTTGCTCGGCAGCCGCAGAAAACTTCCCTATTCGCGCCACGGCATGAAAAGTACGTATCAGTTCGATATCGAGAATTGCGCTCATGATTCATAAAACCTGAACAACTACTGCACTTAATTTTGATTTATTAGATTACGCTGACTTCGTAACCTGTGTCCATGAATCAGCACCTATCGATTTCTCCGAGCGTAACGCGACCTGCCTGGCATCAGGCCATTCCCCTTATCTTGCTGGAAGCAGCCCTTGTCCTGACCTGGAGCTCGGGTTTCATCGGCGCACGGTTTTCGCTTGATTACGCACCACCATTGTTGGTGGTGTTCTGGCGTTGTGTGGTGGTCACGTTGATCCTGCTGCCTTTCGTCGCCAGGCAACTGAGATCGATACCTCCTGCCACGCTGTTGAAAAATGCGGGCATCGGTCTGCTGGCCATGGCGGGCTATGTCGCAGGCGTTACGCAGGGCATCGCGCTGGGCGTACCTGCGGGACTCGCGGCGCTGTTTGCCGACTTGTTGCCGATGGGCATGGCACTGCTGGCTGCCGCAGTGCTCGGGCAGCGGCTTGTCTGGCAAATCTGGGCAGGGCTGGTGGTCGGTCTGGTCGGCGTGGTGCTGGTCACGTACAGCGCGCTGGCGGTGGGAGATGCGCCATTGTGGGCCTACGGCCTGCCACTGCTGGGTATGTTATCGCTGGCCATTGCGACGCTGTGGCAGAAGCGTTCGACCCACATGCAGCCCATGGACCTGCTTCCCAACCTGTGGCTGCAATGTTTTATATCGAGCTTCGCGTTCGCCATCATCCAGGGAACACAGGGCAGCCTGGCCCCCATTCCCAGTACCGGGTTTGCGTTGAGCGTGATCTGGACGGTGGGGCTGGCAACTTTGGGCGGGTACGGACTTTACTGGGTGTGTCTGCGCCGCGCATCAGCCACCCGCGTTGCCAGCGTGCTGTACCTCAGCCCGCCGGTGACAATGCTCTGGGCCTGGGTAATGTTCAACGAGCCGCTGTCCTGGCAGATGGCGTCAGGCATGGCGGTGTCGGGTGTTGGTGTGTGGATGGTCGTGCGGGCGGAAGCGCGGCAGGTCGCCTCGTGACCGAGTCACAAGACGCCTGATGCAGGGAAGTTAAATCTTGAAACGCGCCACCATGCTCTGCAAGTCGCTGCCCAGGCGGGCCAGTTCTACAGTCGATGCGGCGCTTTGCTCGGTTGCCGAAGCCGATTGATCAGCAATGTCGCGCACGCTGAGCACGCTACGGTTGATTTCGTCGGTCACAGCGCTCTGCTGCTCGGCCGCGGCAGAAATCTGCTGGCTCATCTGCTCGATCGTACCGATGGACTGATTGATCTCAACCAGTGCCTGTTCGGCCTGACGAGCCAGCACTACCGTGCCTTCGGTGCGTTGCAGGCTGGCATCCATCAGACCCGATGCGGCACCTGTACCTTTTTGCAACGCCTGAATCAGCGCTTCGATTTCCGTGGTGGAGTTCTGGGTACGCTGAGCCAGCGAACGTACTTCGTCAGCCACCACCGCAAAACCGCGGCCCTGCTCACCCGCACGTGCAGCCTCGATGGCCGCGTTGAGCGCCAGCAGGTTGGTTTGTTCGGCAACGGCCTTGATCACGTCAATCACGCTACCGATCTTGCCACTGTCTTCGGTGAGGCGCTGCATGGCTTCGCCCAGCTGTTTCACTTCACCGGCCAATTGGCCGATTTCGCGAGTGGCGTGCTGCACCACACTGCTACCGTGAGCGGCACGCTCGCTGGCCTGTTTGGCCGCCAGCGAAGCGTCTTCGGTGTTGCGTGCTACTTCCTGCACGGTCGACGCCATTTCGTTCATGGCGGTGGCAACCTGGTCGACTTCGTTTTTTTGCAACGTGACGCCGGCACTGGTCTGTTCGCTGACAGCAGACAACTGTTCGGCTGCCGTGGCGATCTGCGTCACACCGTTGCCGATGCCGCCGATCAGGCCGCGTAGAGAAACCGTCATGTGCTGCATGGTGTTCTGCAACAGGCCCAGTTCGTCCTGGCGGGTGGTGCTGCTGTCATGGGTCAGATCGCCGTCGGCAATCCGGCGCGCCGCAATTACGGTGCTGTTCAACGGCACGGTAATCTGACGCGTGATCAGGAACGCAGCAAAGATGCCGACCAGCAGCACTACCAGCGCAACACTCAGCAATTGCACAACAGCGGTTTGTTGTTCCTTCTTGGCACTGATGACCTGCAACGCCGCCAGATCATCTGCACGGGCAGCGGTCGCTATGGATTGCTGTTGCAGATCGGTACGGACTTGCTCGGTCTGCTGCAGCATGTCCGAAATCGACGTCATCAGCACCTTGTACTGTTTCAACGCGACCAGCGCGGCATCCACTGCAGTATTTGCCTCGATAGGCAACTGGCTGCGAGCGGCGTCCACTTGCGCGATCAGGGCGTCGGCGGCCTTATAGGTGGCCTGACGGTTGTCGGCATTCGGAACACTCAGGTAGCGGCGAAACACCAGACGGAAATTGGTCATGCCGTTACGCAGGTCGCCAGCGATCTTGACCTGCCTGATGCCGGTTTCATTCGGCGAACGCAAGGTGTCGTCAATGGTCTTGTTCAGCAGATTCTCAAAGGTCGCGCTGACATCATCGGAAACCTTGATGATCGGTTTCAACGCCTCGTCGACTTTCTGATTGATGCCGACCAATTGGTTGAACGTCTGCTTCAGACCGCCCACCTGCTCCTTGATCTCGCGCAGCTTGGCCAGGTTGCTCGATATCACGAACACCTGCAGGCCCTGATCGACACTGCGGTCCAAGGTATCCAGCGCGCTGGCGTAGTTCTGCACACCTGCGGCGGTAGGGCCGGTCGCATAGGCTTGCGCAGCAATCCGGGCATTCAGAACGTCAGCCTTGATCTCGGCGACCTTGCTGCTTTTGCCCATGCGCTCGATCAGCAGGTTGGTGCTGGAGTAACCGATGGCGGTAACGGTCAGCACGCCCAGCAAAATAGCGGCAAAGCCCAGCCCTAATTTCTTGCTGACTTTCAAGTTGTCCAACCATTTTGCGCTCATTGCGTGTGTGCCTTTGATTTTTCGGAATACCCGTGAGTCGGCGCTGAAAGATTTAACTTGATAGTTAACGTTATCGGAATCACGCACGCGCCAATCGAAGGCACCCTGAAGCCCAAGAATTACGTGGCCGGCGCGCGATGATGAATATTTATTTAAATCGCCTGAGCAGAATTTTTCCGATGATTGGCACCGCGCGAAACCGGAAGATCACGCAATGAAACTGCCTTGATCTTCGCCTGTACGGAGCCATCGGAGATTGGCAACAGCGTCAGACGTTGCGGTCGGTGAAATGAACATCCAGCCGGATGTTTTCCGGCTCGTTGATCGCCGCCAGATACTCGTCCACGGTGATCTCTCCAACGCACGCCCGTGCGCCTGGCTGCGGACGGTAGCCGCCGGCCATTTTGGCGCTCAGGGCGACGGCAGCACTGCCGGGGATCTCCGGACCCTTGTCGTTCAGTGCAGTCAATTGCGCACGCATGTGCAACGGCTGGCCGGTGAGGTCGACGCCATCGACATCGATGTACATCGCGCTCTTTCGATCACCCCACTGTTCAAAGCGCGCGCCCCAACGGTACAGGCGCTCGGCCCATGACGCAGGATCGCGCAGCAGCCCACAGCGAATCGCCAGCGCCAGCAGCCAGGTCGCGATGCCGCCGGCCTTGAGCGCGGAGCCGGCCTTGAAGCTCAGATGCTGCGCGGCATAACGTGTCGCGAATACATCCAGGTCCGGGACGTCGACATTGGCCACCAGCCGTGTGCCCATGCCGGACATCCGGCGCAGGGTCAGGTCCATCCAGCCATGGACTTCGTGAACCTTGCCGTTGCGCAGTTGCCTGATCGGCCGCCCGGCATTGGCCAGTACGCCACGCACGGTCGACAGACCGGGCATTTTCGCTGCCGAGGAGATGCCATGCTCTATCGAATCGATGCGCAGAAAACGCTGGCGATGCTGATCGATGATGGCCGCCGAAAGCGTCGGCACCGAGCTGCAACCGCTCAGCACGCTGACACCTGCCTCACGCGCCTGGGCATCAAGGCTGGCGATACCGGCGACAAACGCCCGGCAATCCGCCAGGTCGCAATAATTCACACCCGCCTTGATGCAATGCCGGGCCACGGCATACGACTGCCCCTGAAAAGGCCCCGCCGTGTGGATAAGCAGATCAATGCCCAATTCACCCAGCTCACTGCCCGCGCCGTCCTGCATGATGTCCACGCACCAGCTCTCGCAGAATCTGCCAGCCAGTGTTTGCAATGCGGCAACCTTTTCCGCCAGCTTACGCGGGTCGCGACCGGAAATGACCAGTTCGATGTCCGGCATCATCGCCAGATGATTGCAGATAAGGCTGCCGAAGTTACCGTAGCCACCAATGACCAATACGCGAAGTGCCATTTACTCGTCCCTGAAATGCTGAAGGGTATGACCATGCCTTGCTGCTCAGCGATTGCCGCGAGCGATGGCGATGAAATGCGCGTGCATTATTGATCATTGGCCGAATGCCGAGTACAAAACCCTGTGCCTTTTTCATCGTGCAAGGAGCAACGGATGCTGAAACTACACACCGAACGGCTTTATCTGCGGACCCTGTTCGCCAGTGACTGGCCGTTGTTTCTGAGGCTGCACTCCGAGCCTCAGACCATGCAGTACGTCTTCGGGGAAATCGAAGAAGCACAAGTTCGCAAAGGCTTTGATCATCGCCTTCCGGTATGGACGCCAGAGTCCGATCACTGGCTGTGCCTGGTGGTCGTCGACAAGCAGAGCGGCGTGGAGCTGGGGGTCAACGGCTTTCGCATCATGTCGCCAGGGCATGCCGAAGTGGGCTGTCTGTTGCTGCCGGAACATCAAGGCAAAGGCTTCGGCACCGAATCCCGCCGGGCAATCATCGACTACGCTGCCGCCATCGGCCTTGATTCACTGGAATCGACCGTGACCGATGGCAACATTGCCTCCTGCAAGGTGCTGGAGAAATGCGGTTTCTCTTTCGAACGCCGCGTCCCGCATGCCTATCAGATCGGCGATCAGTGGTTCGATGACCTGAAATATCACCTGCGACTGAGGTGACAAGCCCGCAGCCAAGCGTTAGCCAGGCTGCGGCAAGCGGCTCAGGCTTTGGGCCGCCCTCCCAGAATCGTCACCCGCTCGCCATAGCGCGAGTGCGGGAAGTAATCCCACACCGCGTGGTGCTGGGTGCAGCGGTTATCCCAGAACACCAGCGTGTTCGGCTCCCAGCGCACACGACAACTAAGCGAAGGTTCGCGGGCGATCAGATCGAACAGCATGTTCAGCACCGCGCGGCTCTCGCCGGGCGAGAGTTGCACGATATGCGAGGTGAACCCGGAATTGACAAACAGGCTGCGGCGTCCGGTTTCAGAGTGGCGAACCACCACCGGGTGCTCGCTTTTGGGAAGGTTGGCAGGCGGCTGGTAGCCCTTCCACGGAATCTCGCCATCGTGAATGGCCGTCAGTTCGCCAAGAAACGCCTGCATCGCAGGCGAGAGCATTTCTATGGCCAGGTGCATATTGGCAAACAGCGTGTCGCCACCGGTTCCAATGGCGGGCGTCTCTTTGACATACAGCATCGAGCCCATCGACGGCTCCAGGTCAGCGGTGCCATCGGTGTGCCACAGCTCGCCAGCAGCGAAGCGTGACTGGGCGTTAGCGCGCACCACGACCAGCTCCGGGTCATCGCCATCAATGCTCTCTACCGGCAACGCACGTAACGGTCCAAACAGCCGGCCAAAGGCTTTGTGCTGTTCGACCGTCAGGTGCTGATCACGAAACACCAGCACGTGGTTTTCCAGAAAAGCGCGGCGAATTTCCTTCAGTTGCTCCTCACCCGGAGGCTGCGACAGATCGACCCCGCTGACCTCTGCACCGATTATGGGTGTCAGGCGGTTGACCGTGATGCTGTGATACGGCGCGCGAGGCGCCCCCGCGATGCCTTCGATGGCCTTGAGTGCCATTTGATCCATGATCCCTCACCCTTGAATGGTTGGCATGGCCGATCACCATGTCCGTGGTTCGTCTACGGGAACGTCAGCCCCGCCTGAAAAACGTGCCGCTAACGCGTTCAGCCCTCCCCCACTGGCAGATCTGCGTTGATCATCTCGGCAATCATTTGCACCCAGGGCGCTGCGACAATGCCGTAATGATCAGTGTCCAGAGGCTGCCAGCTCAGCAGGTGCGGCAACATGTCCTGCCAGGCACGCTGCAGGTCTGCCATTTGCCAGGCGCTGCCCATGCCATATGGATTTGGACGCGTGGCAATGAACAATCGCGCTCTGGTATCAGGCAGTTGCGCGGGCCGATGATCAGCCATGCTCGCCATGTTGTTCTGGCAGCAGACAATCAGGCTTTGCAGGTAACGTGACGCCTCTTCGCTGGCCGTGCTGGCGGCAGTGTTGAGGGCCCGCCGTGCAGAAAACTCGCGCTGGAAGACCTGCTGAATATGTTCTTCGTCGATCCGCGCCAGCTCGGTGCCAGCGTCCGGCGCAGGCGGATCGATCAGGTACAGCACCGGCTGCTCGCAACCGTCCGCCAGCAGGTTGCACATCGCCTGCGCCACCCACGCGCCGAACGACCAGCCGGCCAGCCGCCATGCTGTGCCGTCGGGGTGATGGGCCTGCAACGCGTCGAGATACAGCTGCGCCCGTTCGGCCAGGCTGATATTCGGCAGCTCGGGCAGGCGCAAGGCCGGGTCGGCAATTACCCACACACCCAGATCAGGGTGCAGCGCCGAGGCCAGCTCGCGATACGCCTGAACATCGCCGCCCACCGGATGGATCAGGTACAGGCACTCGCGGTCAGCCCCCGCATGCCATTGGTCAATCCTCACCGCATCGGCCCATTGGTCTTCGACTGTAGCCGCACCGCCCTGCGCTGACTGCACCAGCGCCAGCACCTCGCGCAGGCTGACCTTGTGGCTGAACTGTGACAACTGGAATACCACACCCGTCGCGGCCTGCAATTCGTCGATCAGGTCCAGCAAGGTCAGGGAATCAGCGCCCAGCTCGTACAGCGAGTCATCCGGATCCAGATCGCTTACGCCAAGCCATTTGCACAGGCAGCCATGCAGACGCTCCGGCAGACCGGCTTCTGCCGCAACGGCTGGCGCAGTGTCGACCAGCGTCAAGCCAGCACCGCTATGGCGAGCCGGGTAAAACTGGCGTGCTGTGTTCAGATCGGTCGTCGAAATCAACAATTGCGGCAGTTGTGCAGTCATGGCGGCGTCGAATACCCGGCAGCCCTCTTGCGCCGACATGCCGACCGCCAGGTGCCGCTGATGCGCTTCATCGCCGACGCCGCTGGCAGCGGCCATACCGGTTTCCCTCCAGATGTCCCAGTTGATACCCAGGCGCACGCAGCCATTTTCGGCATTCGGGCGGTAATGGGCGAAGCCGTCGAGCACCGCGCTGGCGGCGGCATAATCCAGATGTCCAGCGCCGCCAAACAGCGCCGACATCGATGAGCAGTACAGCACAAACCCAGGCGTCATCTGTTCGATCAACGCTTCGACCGCCAGCATGCCGCGGGTCTTGCTCGCCATCGCTTCAGACAACAGGTGAGCATCGCGCTGACGGATCAGGCTGCCCGCTCCGGTCCCGGCAGCATGGATCACCCCATCAAAGCGTCCATAACGCTCGCGCAGTTGCTCAAGCACCTTGGGCCAGCGTGCCAAATCGGCGATATCCGCCTGAACGCTATCGATACGCGCGGCATAATCGCGCAGCTCCTGCGAACACTCCCCACGGCGTGACAGCAGTACCACCCGCCGCTGGCTTGATTGCAGCAAGTGCTCACACAACGTACGGCCGATGCCACCTGCGCCGCCGAGTATCAGAAACGTGCCATTTACCGGCAGCAGATTCGAAACGACCGTTGGCAACGCGAGCGAGCCGGGCTGCAACTGTGGCTGCCACAGATAACCGTCACGAATGGCCATGCGTCGTGGCAGCGACGTCGGCTCGGCGAGCAGCGTCGCCAGTTGCTGGGCCTGGGTGCCCCATTGCGCAGTGGGCAGATCCAGCCAGTGACAACGTATCGGGTACTCCTGCGGGGCCACTTCGGTGATGCCGGCCAGCGCCGCCAGTTCCGGACGCATGACCTGGCCGTTCACCGGGCACGCTTGCCAGGACAGCAGCCAGAGCCGCAGGGCGGTCTTCTGTGCGTTCTGACCCCAGGCCTGCAACAACGCGCTGAGCGTGTCCAGACACGCCCATTGCGCGGCGGCCAGGCTTTGCTCGTTGACCACCCCGCCAACCGACAGTGGCAAGGCATGCAGCCAGTCGAGTTCAGTCGCCGCCTGCCCACTCTGATCAAGTTCGGCGATCAGTCGGCTAAACGCCAGCGGGTCCAGTGGATCGAGCTCATAACGGTTCGGGCCAAGCTGCTGATAGCCATTACCGGCCTGCACCTCGATGACGTGCCGATAAACGCCCTGCAAGCTGCCAAGCAATGCGGCATCAATGCGCTCGTGACTGCACACCACCAGCCTGTCGCGACGCTCGCCAATCGGTTGTGTGCCCAGACGACGCACCCGCTGCCACTGGCGCTGATAAAACCAGTCCGCCATCAGCTCGCGCTCAGCGGTTTGCGGCGGCTGCTCGACATCGGCAGATGGCTTGAAGCGGAAGGTCTGTAAGTCGAACGCCGAGGGCGGCAAGTTCCACGGTGGCGGTGCCGAACGCGTCGCCACCTCGATACTGGCTCCCGCATACCAGGCTTCCAGCAACGCCTGCGGCGAGTGTTCACTGGCCTTCAAACGCAGGTCCGAGACCGTCACCCGTTTGATCGAAGAAGGTTGCAAGCGCAGCGTTTGACCCGGCTGGCAGATCACCGCAAAGCGCCAGGGCAACGCGCGCCGCCCGTTTTGCAGGTAACGCAGCAGCGCGGTCTGTTGTTCGGGAAAGGTATTGAGCCAAGCGTCGATTGCCGCGACGTCCCGCTCCAGCGCTGTACGGCTGTGCGCCGACAGCAGCAGGCACGGCGGGCATTCCTCGGCGCTGTCTGCCTGCGATGGCGGCGCGCCGATAATCACATGCGCGTTGGTGCCGCCGATACCAAAACTGCTTACCCCGGCCAGCCGTCGACGGCCATCGGGCCATGGCCGTGAGGCGGTAGGTATGTAGAACGGTGAGTGCTGCAGGTCGATTTGCGGGTTGATCCGGGCAAAGCCCAGATTGGGCGGGATCACCCCATGAAACACCGCAAGCGTCGCACGAATCAGCCCGACCACACCCGCTGCCGCGCCCAGATGGCCGACCTGGCTTTTCACTGACGCCAGAGCGCAACTGGCAGCGGGCGTTGCGCCGAACGCCTTGCTCAGTGCGGCCACTTCAACCGGGTCGCCCAGCAACGTGCCTGTGCCGTGGGCCTCGATGTAGCCCATGTCAGCCCCTGTGACACCCGCCTTGCGCAGGGCCTCGCTGATCACCGCGCTCTGCCCCGCCACCGAAGGCGCGGTGTAGCTCATCTTGGCCCGGCCATCGTTGTTCAGCGCAGAGGCCTCGACCAGCGCATAGATTCGGTCGCCATCGGCCTGGGCGCGGGCCAGCGGTTTGAGCACCACCACCCCATAGCCGCTGGCCCCGATGGTCCCGCTGGCATCGTCACTGAAAGGACGGCACAGCCCGTCACGAGAGAAAATGTGTTGCGGGCGATAACGGTAGCCATTCGTCAGAGTCGGGTCGACGAGCACCCCGGCGGCCAGCATTACATCACTGTCGCCCTGGCGCAGCATCGCCGCCGCAAGGTGCACGGCAATCAGCGAACTGCCGCACGCTGCCTGAACACTCAGCGCCGGGCCGCCGAGGTCCAAGTGGTACGCCGCCTTGGTGGCCAGAAAGTCCTTGTCGTGGTGCAACGCCATCTGAAAGCCGTCCGGCAGATCACCCTCGGCGGTTTCGCGCAGCATTTGCTGGAAATACGTGGTTTCGCCGCAACTGGCGATCAGGCCAATGCGTGGGCCATCGGCTGTGGGCGTGATTGCAGCATGTTGCAGCGCCTGCACACAGCCCATCAACAGGTGCCGTTGTTGCGGGTCCATCAGCCGTGCTTCCTGAAGGCTGATGCCGAAGTATTCCGGGTCAAAATCCAGCATCCCCGCCAATTGACTACGCGCGCCGACCAATCCATCGGCGGCGTCGAACAGCTCGATGCTCGACTCGTTTCCCTGGACCATTGCCCAGAACTCGGCGAGGTTGCCGGCCCCCGCCACATTCACCGACATGCCGATGATTGCCATCGGCTGCTCGCCAGCATCGGAGCCTTGCGCACGCGCCACTGAAACCAATGGCGAGGCCGAAAGATGCTGCGCCAGACGGCGCACAGTGACATGTTCGAACAGCGCTGCCATCGCCACTGGTTGTGGCAGTTGTTCGTTGAAACGGGCATGCAGGCGCATCAGGCCGAGGCTGGTGGCACCGGCCTCGAAGAAGGTCTGATCAAGCTCGATATCACGGCCGATGACCGCCACGAACAATTCACTCAGTTGCTGTTCAAGCGCGCTCAGCGGCACTTGCGCAAGTGCACTGCGACGCCGTTGCAGTGCCTCGCCCAGCGAACTCAACGCCTTTCGGTCGATCTTGCCGCTGGGCGTACGCGGCCAGGCATCGACACAGCGGTATTCGTCGATACGCACATGCGCAGGCAAGTGCAGCGTGACCTGGCGATCCAACTGCTGCACGTCAGGCGGCGTGCCTTCGACCTGCAACCAGGCCACCAGACGTGGCGGTTCGCCGTGCATGGCCACCACCGCATTGCTCACCTGAGCGTCCTGCATCAGTGCGGCTTCGATCTGCCCCAGCTCAAGACGCTGGCCACTCACCTTGACCTGTTGGTCGTCACGGCCAAGGTAGTGCAGGCAGGCATCGGCATCAGCCCGGGCGAGGTCGCCGGTGCGATAGAACAGCATGTTGCCCTCGGGCTGCGGCAACTCGACAAACCGCGCGGCATTCAGCGCCGGGTCGGCCAGGTAGCAGCGCGAAATCATCGGCCCCGCCACCAGCAGATAACCCCGGCTGCCACCTGGTACTGGCTGGTCGTGTTCGTCCACCAGCAGCAGCCGCGCGTTGTTCACCGCCAGCCCGATGGGCGCTCGCAGAGGCCAGTCCTGCACCGCCGCTGGCAAACGCCAGGCGCTGACCACGTGGGTTTCGGTCGGCCCGTAATGATTGAACAGACGCGCCTGCGGCATGCCCCCAAACCAGCTGCGCAGTGCATCGGTGCAGAGCAGTTGCTCGCCGGCCGTGATCACCTCACGCAACGCCTGCGGGTAAACGCCCTGGCTGACTGCCGTCTGCGCCAAGTGCTGCAAGGCCACGCACGGCAGGAACAACCGCTCGATGAGCGCTTGCTGCAGATAACTCAACAATGCCTGGGCATCCTGCCGCCAGCGTGGGTTGATCAGGTGGTAGCAGCCACCGCCGCAAAGCGTGCTGAAAATCTCCTGAAACGACACATCGAACGACAGCATGGAGAATTGCAGGGTCACTGACTTCGCTGGCAACTGCCCCTCATTGCGCTGCCAGTGCAACAGGTTGCAGAGGGTTCGGTCCGGTACCTGAACGCCTTTCGGCGTACCCGTCGAGCCGGACGTGAACAGCGTGTACAACGGGCGCTCGCCCGCATGACGGCGACGCTCGAATGACCGTGGCGCAGCGCTCAGGTCGACCCGATGACGGGCCACCCGACCAGCGTTCAGTTCATCCAGTGCCGCCTCGGTGGCTGTGCTGTACAGCAGGTAACACGGCTGTGCCTGCTGCATGACCTGACGCTGCACCGCCAGCGGATAGCCAGGGTCCAGCGGCACGGCCGTGAGGTTGAGTCTGGCCAGCGCCAGCAAGGCCACGATGTGCTCGACCGACGCTTCGAGGTACAGCACCACTTGCAGCGGTGCGTCATACCCTTCCGGTAATGGGCATTGCTCGACCAGGGTCGCCGCCAGGGTGTCGGCCAGCGCATCCAGTTCGGCATAGCTGATACGCTGCTGATCCGCGACCAGTGCCGGGGCATCCGGTGTGCAATTGACTTGATGTTCGAACCAGTCGGCCAGGGTGCCGAACGGCGCCGCATCGCTGCCACCCTGACTGGCGGGCGGCAGGCTGAAGCGGTACGGCGTGAGCAGATCGTCAAGGATGGCCGCGGGTTTTTCCAGGAGCAGATCAAGGCCCTGTTGAAACACCTGGTTGACGGCGGTCATTTGCGCGGCGTCGAAATAGCTGCACTGGTATTCCCACCAGCATTCCAGCTGTGAACCGGCATCGACCACCGACAAGGTCAGCGGGCATTTGGCCTGCACGGTCTCGGTGAGTTCAAACGTTGCTCGCAAGCTGGTGCGAGCGAGCCTGGCGTAGTCGGTGTTTTCCAGCACGAACATGAAATCGAACAACGCACTGTTCGACGACAGCCGCAGGTCTTCGACCAGATCAGCCAGGGCGACGTCCTGCAAGGCCAGCACCTCGCGCACTGTGGCAGTCTGGCGGTGCATCTGCTGGTCGAGCGTCATGCTGTTGTCGAACGCCGTCGGGATCAGCACGGTGTTGGCAAACATGCCGATTGCGTCTTCGAACTCGGTCAATGGACGGTTGGAGACCGGGCTAGCGATTCGCGGCCGTTCGCAGCCGGTCAGCGTGTACACGCTCCAGGCATAAACGCTGAACAACACTTCATAACGGGTGACGCGTTGCTGGCTGCAAAACCGATCCAGTGCGGCACTGCGCATGGCCCCCAGCGGCTGGCGGTACAGCCGTGCCTGCGGGCCTGGTTCGCGAACCGGCACCAGCGGTGGCGAACACGCTTGCTGCTGGCGATGCAACCCGGCCAGAGCACGGCGCTGGTCGCGATAATGCGGGTCGACACGCCATTGCCGTTGCCAGAGCGCAAATTCCAGCGTGCCCAGCCCAGGCAAAGGCTCGGCACTCGCCCGCCCGTGCAGCGCATCGTCGTACAGTTGCACCAGATCATCGAACAACAGGTTCATCGACCAGCCATCAATGACAATGTGGTGCAGGTTCATCAGCAAGCGACAGCTGCCATCGGCAAACGGCAATAGCCAGGCCTGGCACAGGGCTGATGTCGCCAGTTCGAAGGGTGTATCGAACACCAGCGTCGCGAAGCTGCGCCAGGTCTGTTCGCTGAACGCCCCCACAGCAAAGGTGCGGCACAGCACGTCTCGCTCGCAAACCTCCTGATACAGCCCGTCGGCCGTGGACACGAAGGCCGTGCGTAATCCGCTGTGTCGGGCCAGCAGACGCTGCACGGCTTCGGCCAACGCAGGCAATTGAATGCCTGCCGCAAGGTGCAGAACGAGCGGCACGTTATAGGCCGTGGCTTGCGGCGTGCGTTGCTGCATCAGCCACAGGCGGCTTTGCTCGGCAGTGGCTGGCGCACGCCCGGCCCTGTTGACGGGTGGCGCGGGTGGATAGGCAGACGCAGCGCCCTGTTCATCGCTCAGGCGTTCGGCCAGTGCTGCGAACGATTCGCTCAGCACCGCGCCCAGCATAATTTCGCGCCGCCAGTGCGTGCGGATTGCAGAACGCAGGCGCATGGCCTTGAGAGAGTCGCCACCACTGCTCAGCCAGTCATCCTGGCCGTTGAGGTCGGGTTGCGCCAACAGCCTGCGAGCCTGGGTCAACAGCCAGTCCAGTGCGGGCGAGTGTTGATCTTCAAGCAGTGAGCAGGCTTGCGGTCGCCAGGGTTTCAAAGGCCGGGCCAGCAGCTCACGCTGATCGATCTTGCCATTGGCAGTCAGCGGCAGACGCTCAAGCAGAAACAGCTGATGCGGGCGCATCCATGCCGCCAGGTGTTCGCGCAGGTGCTGGTCCAACTCGCGATAGTCCAGCCCTTCGCGTGGCACGATGAACGCCAGCAACTGATGGTCTTCGGCCGCTTGCCTGCGGGTACAGACATGCGCCTGCGCTACCCGCGGATGGTCCAGAATGCGTTGTTCGACCTCGCCCGGCTCGATACGAAAACCGCGCACCTTCACCTGTCGGTCGATGCGGCCCAGGTACTCGATCAGCCCCTCGGCATTGACCCGTACCTGATCGCCGGTGCGGTAATAAAGTGTGTCTGCAGTGTCGAGCGCGGGCAGGCGCACGAAACTGTGTTCGGTCTCTGCGGGACGGTGGCGGTAACCCCGTGCCACCCCGCTGCCACTCAGGTAAAGCTCGCCCGCCTCGCCGACAGCAACCGGTCGCTGTTCCGGGTTCAGCACACGCACGCCTGTATCCGGTAAAGGCCGGCCAATTGGTACCGTATCACCGGTAAAGTCTCGGGCAATGGAATGGCACAGCGCAAAGGTGGTGCATTCAGTGGGTCCGTAGGCGTTGAAAATCCGGCAGCGGCTGTCGGGATTGGCCTGATACCAGGCGCGCACCGCAGCGGCGCTGACTTGCTCGCCGCCGATCAGTAGCTGGCGCAGGCTGGCAAAACAGCCGGGGTCATCCGCACTCAGCGTGTTGAACAGCGAAACGGTCATGAACAGGTTATCGACCTGTTGTGTTTCCAGCACTGTGGCCAGCCGCCGTGCGTCCTGCAGGTCTGCGTCGGCAATGATGACGCAGCAACCGCCATTGAGCAGCGGTGCCCACAGTTCGAAGTTACAGGCGTCAAACGCCGGATTGGACAGGCAGCCAAAACGGTCGCCTGCACGAATCTCGATGTAGCTGTCGGCCCGGGCCAGACGCAACAGGCCGCGCTCGCCCACTTCCACTGCCTTGGGTGTGCCGGTGGTGCCCGAGGTGTAGAACAGAAAGCTCAGCCCGGCGAAGTCATCAGGCACAGGCTGCGGCGGCTGATCAGGGTAATCCAGCAGCGCCTCGACGCTGATGTGCCAGCCACGCAGCGCCGACACAGCATCAGAATCCTGATCCAGTGTAACCAGCCCGACACACCCCCCATCGTCCAGCATCAATTCCCGACGCCGTAGCGGGCTGGCACGATCCAGTGGCACCACGACGGCCCCCACCTTCAGGGCCGCCATGATTGTCGCCACCCACTGCCAGCCACGCGGCATGCACAGGGCAAGTGGATCACCGCGCCC
This sequence comes from Pseudomonas syringae group sp. J254-4, assembly GCF_032586855.1. Lineage (NCBI taxonomy): Bacteria > Pseudomonadati > Pseudomonadota > Gammaproteobacteria > Pseudomonadales > Pseudomonadaceae > Pseudomonas > Pseudomonas syringae group sp. J254-4. The sequence continues at coordinate 41,510 of NZ_JAWHOO010000016.1, forward strand.
TGCGCCTTGTGCCAGCAACCCCCTGGCGATGCGCTCGCTGGCGCTGGCCAGTTGCGCGTAGCTCAGCCTTACGTGCTGATCGATCACCGCCAGTGCCTCGGGATTGCGTCGCACCTGCTCGGCAAAGCGCGACAGCAGAGTCGCGGGGTGCCGGACCATTCCCTCCTTGTGGCTGCTCATCATTGCGCCTCCTGCGTGTCGAAACGTTGCAATTCCTGCCTGAGCGTCTGCGAGACCCGATGCACCTCGGCACTTTCCAGCATGTCCCAGTGCCCGCCGTGCACCAGCCTGGCTCGATAACCGTTGCCCGCGCGGCGACGCCAGAAGCTGCGCAACTCGTGCAACTGCGCGCGGCTGAAGCCCTCACGGGCCTGAATCAGCACGACGCGCCCGGCGTGCGGCTCGCATTCGTAAGCGGCCATGGCCAGGCGGTTGTGGTTGTAAAGGTGGAAATAACGCTCGACCTGCGCGTCTTCGATACCGGGGTACATGCCGTTGAAGCGCACCAGCTTGTCGCGAAATTCAGCCATGTCGACGGTACCGATCTGTTGCCGAAAGCCTGGGTCATCCGAGCCCTGGGTATCGAGCAGCACCACCGTGACCTGACGATTGCCAGCAGCCGTCAGGCGCCGGGCCATTTCGTAAGCCACCAGACCGCCAAACGACAGCCCGGTGAGTATCAGCGGTTGTGACGTCAATGGCGCGATGCGCCGCAGATAGGCGTCGGCCATCGCTTCGACGCTCGGCTCGGTGCTCTCTCCAGGGTTCAACCCCGGCGATTGCACACCGTACACACCGATAGCGTCCGGCAGTTCCTTGGCCAGCGACAGGTAGCAGAACGCAGTGCCGCCCGCCGGGTGAATGCACACCACGTTGCGTTGCCCGGCGCCGCGGCGGAATTCGATCAGGTTGCCCTGTGCCGAAGTCAGACTGGCCCCGGTCCGCAGCCAACCGCCCAGCGCCTCGATGGTCGGATGGCCGAGGATCACACGCACAGGCACCTCGACGCTGAACGCCCGGCCAATTTCGTAGGCCATCTTGATCGCCGCAATCGATGTCCCGCCGACGTTGAAGAAGTTGTCGCGGATGCCGATCTGCGGCACCAGCAGCAGGTCTTTCCAGATCTGATACAGCGTCAGCTCGATATGGTCTCTGGGGCTGCCGAGGTTGACCTGCCGTTCGGCCAGATCCTGATCGGCCAGTGTCGCGAGAGCCACACGGTCGACCTTGCCATTGACCGTCAGCGGCAAGGCGTCCAGCCACAGATAAGCGCTGGGCATGACGGCGCTGGACAGGGTCGTCGCCAAGTGATCCCGCAGCGCGGACTCGTCCACTGCGCCGTCGGCGACACAGCACGCCACCAGCCGCTGGTTCTGCGCGCTATCGCCAACGATCAGCGCCACACTGCTGCGGATGCCGGGAAACAGGTCGAGCCGCGCTTCAATTTCACTCAACTCCAGACGGATGCCGCGCAGCTTGACCTGAAAGTCGTTGCGACCGAGAAACTCCAGCTGACCGTCCGGGCGATAGCGCGCCAGATCACCGCTGCGATACAGCCGGTCGCCAGCAACAAACGGGTTGTCGATAAACCGCTCGGCAGTGAGTTCGGCCAATCCCATATAGCCCCGCGCAACACCGACGCCGCCAATGTGCAACTGACCGGTAACACCGGCTGGAACTGGCGCATTGCGCTCGTCGAGCACATAAAAACGGGTGTTGGCGATAGGTCGGCCGATGGGCAGTTGGCGCGGCGGAACCTCGGCGCCAGGCTGCAGCGTCCAGACACTGCTGATCACTGTGGTTTCGGTCGGGCCATAGACATTGTGCAAGCGCGCATGGGGCAAACGCTCCTGAAACAGCCTGGCCACTGCGGGCGACAGCTCCCCGCCGCCACTAAACACATCCTTCAGGGAGTGACAGGCGCTGACCTCTTCGACCTCCAGAAACAGTTGCAGCATGGCCGGGACAAATACCATCGCAGTGACACGCTGTTCACGCACCACCTGCGCCAGATAACCGGGTTCGAAATGCCCGCCGGGACGGGCGATGACCAGTCGGCCGCCAGTGAGCAGCGGCCAGAAGATCTCCCAGGCGGAAGCGTCGAAACCGAATGGAATCTTGTGCAGCATGCTTCCGGATTCGCCACAGAACTGCTGACACCAGAGCAGCAGGTTGCTCAGCCCGCGATGCGTGACCATCGCCCCTTTGGGCAGGCCGGTAGTGCCTGAGGTGTAAAGCACATACGCCAGATGGTCGGCGTTGACCCCGATACGCTGCGGGTCTGGATTGTCTGGCGAGCATTGGGCCCAGAGCACGGCATCAGCCTGCACATCGAGCATCGGCACTTCGCGCTCAGCACCTTGCAGGGCCTCGCGGAGAATCTTGCGCGTTGCCCCGAGTGCAAGCAGCACAACCGGGCAGGTGTCGTCGAGGATATGGCGCAAGCGCCCTGACGGATAATCCGGGTCCAGCGGCACGTAGGCGCCACCGGCCTTGAGCACCGCCAATAAAGCCACCGGCAGTTCCAGCGAGCGCTCGATGCAGACAGCTACACGCACGTCCGGGCCGACGCCGAGGGTGAGCAAGTGCTGCGCCAGCCGGTTGGCCTGGCTGTTGAGCTGGCTATAACTCAGTGACTGACCTTCGAAAATGACTGCGCACTCATCTTCGCGACGCGCTACCTGAGCCTCGATCAGGCGATGCACGCAATCGACAGGCTGCGCCAGCGCTGCCGGGCTGTTCCAGTCGTGCAGAATCTGTTCACGTTCGGCGTCAGTGATCAGCGTCAATGCGCCGACCGGCTGTTTCGGGTCCAGCGCAACCTGCTCCAGCAGGTGTCGATAATGCCCGCTCAGGCGCTCGATGCTGGCCTGATCAAACAGGTCGGTGTTGTACTCAACCAACAGGTTCAGCGCACCGTCGCGCTCGACCCATTCGAAGGCCAGGTCGAACTTGGCCGTGGCACTGCCGGTGCCATACGGCGTCATGCTCAGCCCCGGCATCTGCACAGCGGTACCCGGGGTGTTCTGCAGCACCATCATCACCTGAAACAACGGCGAATAACCGGTATCGCGCTGCGGGTTGACGGCCTCGACCACCCGGTCGAAAGGCACATCCTGATGAGCGTGGACTTCCAGCAGCGTGGCGCGTACCTCGCGCAACAGTTCGGCAAAGGTCTGCTGCGGATCGAGACGCTGGCGAATCACCTGGGTGTTGACGAAATGGCCGATCAGCGGCTCGATTTCGGGACGGCTGCGGTTGGCAAACGGCGTACCGATGCACAGGTCCCGCTGACCGCTGTGGCGCCACAGCAGGACCGACAGCGCGCCGATCAACACGTTGAACAGCGTGCCCTGGGTTTGTCTGGCCAGTGCATTAAGGCCGCGCAAGGTGCTGCCATCGACTGTCGAACTGAAGGTCGCCCCTGCGTAGCGCTGCACGGTCGGGCGCGGCCGGTCGGCAGGCATGTCGAGCAGCGGCGGCGCGTCGGCCAGCGTGCGCTTCCAGAAGGCCAGTTGCCCCGCCAGCGCCTCGCCGCTCAGACGCTGTTGTTGCCAGCAGGCGTAGTCGGCGTACTGCACCGCGAGCGGTGCCAGACTGGACGCCTGACCGCGCAAAAAATCGCCATACAAGGTGCTCACTTCGTGAAGGATCACCCCCATCGACCAGCCATCGGCGATGATGTGGTGCACGCTGTACAGCCACAGATACTCATCATCGGCCAGCCGCAGCAGCGAAGCCCGCAACAGCGGGCCGCTGGCCAGGTCGAACGGCGCTTTGGCCTCCTGCTCCACCGCCATGCCGACCTGCACTTCACGCATCGCTGGTGACAGGTTGCGCAGGTCGACCTTAGGCATCTCCAGCGCCATCACCGGGTGCACAATCTGCCGTGGCTCGCCGTCCACACTGGCAAACGTGGTGCGCAGCATTTCGTGGCGCATGATCAGCTCGTTCAGCGCCTTTTCCAGCACCGGCACATCCAGCGTGCCCTTCAGCACCACCGCAGTGGGCACGTTATAGAACGCATTGCCCGGTTCCATCTGGTCGAGAAACCACAGCTGGCGTTGCGAAAAGGACAGCGGCAACGCCGTTTGCCCGACAGTACGACGGGGGATCGCCGCCGGGTCGGTGCCGCTCAGCAAGGCGATCAGCTCTGCCTTGTGTTGCTTGAGTGCCTGCAACATCTCGTCATTGAGAAACCCGCGTGGAGCCTTGCAGCGCAGTTTGTCGCCGTCCACTTCAAGCACCACGGCGTGACGACCGAACAACTCCAGCAATTGATAGGCATTCATATCTCTATCTCCTCCATGTCGCTGGCGTCGTCCGTTTGATCCGCGGCAGAAGCAAACGCCTCGATCTGTGTGCGGCGATGTTCATCGGCAGTGCGCAGGCCGCCCACCATCGAGTAGATCAACTGATGATTCGGTCCCAGGTCGAACAACGCCGACAATTGCCGCTCCTCGAGCGAGCCCATGCCGCACAGGCCAAGGCCCTGCTCGACCGCGGTCATGGTCAGCAATTGCGCCATGCCTCCGGCTTCGATATGGCAGAAGTCGCGACTGCGCTCGCCATACAGCGGCCGGATTGCGGCCATGTCGGCGATAAAGAACAGCGAGAACGCAGCGTTTTCGAACACCGGACGATTGACGAAGTAGTCGTAGGTGTCCGGGTCCAGCACATCACTGTCGAGCCTCAGCAGGCGATGCTGAACCGGGTCGTAGTAATAGGCACCCGCTGCGACACCGGTTACCCGCTGCGGCTTGACGTACAGGTAGCTCTGGATCGGATACAGGCCGCCTGCGGACGGAAACTGGTACTTGACCTCTCCATCCAGTTGCCCCTGGGCCAGGCTGGCCAGCAACCCTGCAAAGGCTGCGGTCGGGATCGGCTGGGTAGCGAACTGGCGTACCGAGCGGTAATCGCTGAAGCGCCGCGCCAACGCAGGGTCATCCGGGCGCGCAAGGTCCAGCGCCGCAACCTGCGCGGTGAAGGTCCGACGCCCACGCTGATCGGCCTTGAAGCGCGCCCGCTGCTGCGGATCTTCAATCACCTGCTCGGGCGCAGCTGCCCGTTGCCGGACGCTGTCGACCACGCTGCCATCGGCCAGAGTCTGGCGGTACATGCCGAGCAGGTTGAGCAAGGTCGGCTGTGTCAGCAATTGCGCAACGTTGGGACGGAACTGCAGCTCGCCAGACAGCGCATTGCTGATCCTGACAATGTCGATCGAGGTTGCGCCCAGGTTCAGCAGATTGGCGTCGGCAGCAATCGAAGGACGCTTGAGCACGCCCTGCACAATCGTCACCAGTTGTTGCTCCTGTGGCCCTTCGACTTCAAGCGCGGGACCTGACGCCTGAGCCTGCGTCGGTTCCGGCAGGCGTTTCTTGTCGACCTTGCCGTTGGCCGACAGCGGCCATTCCTGCACGAAGGTAAACGAGCTCGGCACCATGTAGGCGGGCAACTTGTCTGCCAGGTACTGGGCAAAATCACTGGCCTGCAACGAGGCATCGGCCTTGAGTACGTAGCCCGCAAGACGCTTCTCGCCCAGCGCTTCGCCCAGCACCCGCACCACAGCGCTTTGCACGCCGGGATGGCGATTGAGCGCAGCTTCGATCTCGCCCAGCTCGATGCGGTGCCCCTGGACTTTGACCTGGGTGTCTTCCCGGCCGAGAAACTCGATATTGCCATCGGGCAACCAACGGCCCAGATCGCCAGTGCGATACAGACGCTCGCCGGTCAGCGGGTGGGCGAAGAAGCTCCCGGCACTCAGGGTTTCATCGCGCCAATAGCCCTTGGCCAGACCGATACCGCCGATATACAACTGACCGGCCACCCACGTCGGGCGAACCTGCAACGCATCATCCAGCACATAGAAGCGCTGGTGATCCATTGCCTTGCCGTAGGGAATGCTGCGCCAGTGGGGATCGACCTGTTGCAACGGATACAGGATCGACCAGATGGACGCCTCGGTTGCCCCGCCCAGGCTGATCAGTTGCAAGGTCGGCTGCAACGCCCAGGCGCGTTCGGGCAGCGTCAGGGGAATCCAGTCGCCCGACAGCATCGCCACCCGCAGGCTCGACGGCAATGCACTGCGCTCGCCTTCGGCATACTCCAGCAACATGCCGAACAAGGCTGGCACCGAGTTCCACAGGCTGATCCGATGCCGCTCGATCAGCGCCAGCCAGTGCGCCGGGTCGAGCGCCTGTTGCGGCTCGAGCAATACCACTGCAGCGCCCGCAGCCAGCGTGCCGAAGAAGTCATAGACCGACAGGTCGAAACTCAGCGAAGAAATCGCCAGCACCCGGTCCGTGGCACCGACGGCAAAACGCCGGTTGATGTCGAGCAACGTGTTGACCGCACCGCGATGATCGATGACCACGCCCTTGGGCATGCCGGTCGAGCCCGAGGTGTAGATCACATAGGCCAGGTCGTCTGGCGTGAGGTCTACAGCGTGCAATTCAGGCTGATCGGGAATGGCATCGCCGGAAATGACCGGGTCGCTCACGCTGATCACCTGGACCTGCGCCGGCCACTCGACACGTTGCAGCAGTGCCGGCTGAGTCAGCGTCAGGCTGGCTTCGGCGCGTTGCAGGATGTGCTCCAGACGCTCGGTTGGCAACGCCGGGTCGAGCGGCAGGTAGGCACCGCCTGCGTACTGGATCGCCAGCGTCGCGACGACCTGCTCCCAGCCACGTTCCATGACCACCGCGACCAGCCTGTTGGGTACCACGCCCATACGCTGAAGCCGCGCCGCCAGCTGCCGTGCTTCGGCTCGCAGCTGTCGATAACTCAACTGGCGCTGCGTGCCGATCACTGCCAGTGCGTCCGGGGCAGCAAGCGCCTGGCGGTCGAACAATTCGTGCATCAGCGCCGAGTCGACAGGAGCGGCATCCGGCACAGGCAAGCGTGCCAGCGGTATCAGCTGCGCGGTGTTGGCGCTCCAGGCATCCGGCGCCACCAGACGGTCCAGCAGCGCGTTGTAGGCGACGAACATCTGCTCGATCATGCCCGCCGGAAATAATTCGTCGATGCTGTCCCAGTTGAACAGCAGGCGCCCTTCCAGCTCCAGCAACGTGTGGTCCAGCCACACCTGCGGGGTCTGGGTGATGCTGTGCATGTGCTCGGCGTTCAGGGCGTCGGCCAGATTGAATTCGGCCAGTTCCGGCGCCGCCTCCGACAGCGTGCTGTTGAAGACAACCGGCATGGCGGTCTGCTGCACACCGCGGGCCTGGGACAGCTCGCGCAGTACCCGGACCCCGCTGACCACTGAATGGTCGATGTCTTGCCACAGCCTGGCCTGCACGGCACGCGCCTTGTCAGTGAAGCTCGCTGCCGCTTCAAGGCTGACTTCGAGCAAGATCAGTGAGGTGAAGTCGCCGATAATGTCATCGACATCCGCGTGCAAGGGCATGCGGTTGAACAGCGGCAGACTCAAGGTGAAGCGCGGTTGCCGACTCCACAGCGCCAGCACTTCACTGAACGCGGTCAGCAGCATCACCGACGGCGTCACGGCAAATTGTCGGGCCAGTTCCTTGAGTCGCGACCACTGCTGCACCGACAGTTCGCGGTCGCGGCGGGTAAAGTGCGGCTGGCTGATGCTTTCCGGCTGACACACCAGCGGCAGGTCCGGTGCGGGTGCCAGCGTAGCGACCTTCTCGCGCCAGTAGCCCAGCGCCTGTTCGTAGCGGCGGTCACTGCGCAGGCGCTGTTCGGCCAGCACGTAGTCGCGAAAGGTCAAACCCGGCTCAGGCAGTTGCAACTGCGGGTCGGCATAAAATGCCATCAGTTCGCGAGCCAGAATCTGCGTGCTCGCTGCGTCGACGATCAGGGCATCAAGGCTGATGTGCAGATGGCTGATGCCGTCATTGAGCAACGACAGACTGAACTCGAACAGCGGCCAGCAACTGGCGTCCAGCACCTGATGGGACTGACGTTCGCGAGTGTCTTGCAGGGCCTGCTGCGCAGCGGCGACGGGCAAGCCGCGCAGATCACTGCGTGGCATCCGATACGTCGGCACACTCTCCAGAACCTGCTGTGTGCCGTCGCTGCGAAAAACCACGCGCAGCATGTCATGCCGCTGGATCATGCGGTTCAGCGCCTGCTCGAAACGTGGCACGTCGAGGTCGGGAATGCGCAGTTCTTCGTAGCCGTGGGCACTGACACCGCCGAGGCTGACCGAAGACTCGCGGCCAAACCAGTACGCTTGCTGGATATCGGTCAATGGAAATGGCGCGTAACGTGCGCCGCGATCAGCTTCGATGGGGGTAAACGGCGTTTCAACCAAATGACCTTCGCCACGCCCGAGCCGTACCTGCTCTGCCAGATCAACCAGCACCGGCGTCTTGAACAGACTGCTCAAAGACAACTGCGCGGCCATGCGCTGGTTGATCATGTAGACCATCCGCGTGGCCAGCAGCGAATGCCCGCCCAGGTCGAAAAAATTGTCGTGGAGGCCGACCTGCGCGCATTTGAGCACCTCGGCCCAGATTTGCGCCATCTGCCGCTCGGTCTCATCACGCGGGGCCACGTAAGTGCTTGCGCTGTGGCGCTCTGGCGCAGGCAGGGCTGAACGGTCGAGCTTGCCGTTGCGGGTCAGTGGCAGTTGCGCCAGGGAAACCCAGGCGGTCGGGACCATGTGTTCCGGCAGGTGGCGCTGCAGCCCGGCGCGCAGGGTTTCAGCGCTTGCCGAGCCCACCACGTAAGCCACCAGACGCTGGTCGCCCGGCACGTCTTCGCGCAGCAGCACGACCGCTTCCTGCACGCCCGGCTGCTGTTGCAGAAGGCTGTCGATCTCGCCAAGTTCAACGCGAAAGCCGCGCAGCTTGACCTGCTGGTCGATCCGCCCCAGATACTGCACGTTGCCGTCGGCGTGAAACCGCGCCAGGTCACCGCTGCGGTACATGCGCGCGCCGGGCTGCGGATCGAACGGGTCCGGAAGGAAGCGTTAGGCGCTCAGCGCCGAACGATTCAGGTAGCCACGGGCCAGACAGGTGCCCGCGATGTACAACTCCCCGGCCACGCCAACCGGCACCGGGTTCAAGTCGCCGTCCAGCACATACAGACGCGCATTGGCGATGGGCCGGCCAATCGGTGGTGCGTCCGGCCACTGTCCGGCTTCGGCACAGTTCAGGCTGAACTGGCTGACCACATGGGTTTCGGTCGGGCCGTACTGATTGTGCAACTGCGCGCCACCAAGGCCGCAAACAAAGGCACGCAGTTCGTCATTGATCAGCAACGCCTCGCCGGCCGTGACGATTTCGCAGCCATCCGCCGGACGCGCGGCATCGGCCTCGCTGAGACCGGCCAGTTGCTGGAGCACGGCAAAGGGTAGAAACGCCCGTTGTACGCCTTCGGCCACCAGCGTCGGACGCAGTGAAGCGAGGTCCTTGCGAGCAGTTTCGCTCATCAGCACCAGGCTGCCGCCCTGACACAAGGTGCTGCAGATTTCCTGAAAGGACACGTCGAAGTTCAACGAGGCGAATTGCAACACCCGTTGCGACACGGGCGCCTGTTCCAGTTGCCAGGCGATCAGATTGTCCAGCGCCGCACGACTGTGCGCCACGCCCTTGGGCCGCCCGGTCGAGCCGGAGGTGTAGAGCACGTAAGCCAGATTGCCGGGGCTGACGGGCACGTGCGGATTGGAAGCGGAGCAATGCGCCCACTGCTGCGCATCCACGTCCAGGCAGCAGATCGACAGCGTGTCGCGCAGCGACGGCAGGTCTGCGCGCAGGGAGGCCTGAGTCAGCAGCAGCGTTGGTGCGGCATCATCGAACATGAACGCCAGCCGCTCGGCCGGGTACGCGGGATCGAACGGCACGTAAGCGGCACCGGCCTTGAGAATGGCCAGCAAACCGATAACCATCTGCGCCGAGCGCTCCAGACACAGGCCCACGCGCTGCTCGGGCTTTACGCCTTGCTGGATCAGGTAATGTGCCAGCCGGTTGGCAGACTGATTCAGCTCGGCATAGGTCAACGTTTGCTCATCGGCAAGCAACGCCACGGCATCGGGCATACGCTGCGCGATAGTCTCAAAGCGCGTCACACAATCGGGCTGCCGCGAGGTGTCACGTTCAGTGCGGTTCCAGTCGTGCACAATCTGGCGATGCTGCTCGGCGTTCAGCAGGGCGACCGTCGCAAGGGGCTGCTCACTGTCCTCGACCATCTGCGTCAGGATGCGGCGCAGGTACTCGCCCATCTGCACCACGGTCTCGGGCTCATACAGGCCCGAAGCATATTCCAGACCGCCGACTATCTGCCCGTCACGCTCGCTGAGCGCCAGTTGCAGGTCGAATTTGGCCACTGGCTGACTGCTTTGCAGCACGCTCACGTCAAGCCCGGACAACGTCAGGTCCGAATCCTGATGCTGCTCCCAGGCGAACAGCACCTGAAAGACCGGGCTGTAAGCCAGGCTGCGCGGCGGGTTGAGCACTTCCACCACCTGATCGAACGGCAAGTCCTGATGTTCCTGGGCTGCAAGCGCGACGTGGCGCGCCTGTTGCAGCCAGCTCGCCACTGTCGGGCTGGCGGCGCGGGTCATGCGCAAGGCCAGGGTGTTGACGAAGAAACCGATCAAGCCCTCCAGCTCCTGCTGGCTGCGGTTCGCCGAAGGCACACCGATAACCACATCATCCTGACCCGACAGGCGCATCAACAACAGCGACCAGGCGGCCAGCAGGTTCATGAACAGCGTGGTGCCTTGTTGCGTTGCCAACGCGCGCAGCCGTGCGGTCAGCGCGCGGTCAAACATCAGCGGCACGAAGCCGCCACGGTAATTCTGGACCGCTGGACGTTTGTGATCGGTAGGCAACTCCAACAGTACCGGCGCACCGCTCAACGTTTCACGCCAGTAACGTCGCTGCGCTTCCAGCACTTCGCCAGACAGCCACTGGCGTTGCCAGACTGCGTAATCCACATACTGGATCGGCAGGGACGGCAATGGGTCGGCATGTTTGTGGAGTGCTGCTTCGTACAACAACCCCAGCTCACGTGTCAGCACGCCCATCGACCAACCATCCGAAATGATGTGGTGCTGGGTCAGCAGGAGCACGTGATCGTCTTCGGCCAGCTTCACCAGGCTGACGCGCATCAGCGGCCCGACCGCCAGGTCGAACGGCCTGCTGCCCTCCTCGTCCATCAGCTCAAGCAGGCGCGCCTGTGCATCGTGCTCGCCATGCAGGTCGATGATCGGCAAGGCAGCAATCGTTCCGGTCGCAGCAACCCGCTGCCGCCCCTCACCCTCGACGGCGATGAACGTGGTACGCAATGCCTCATGGCGGGCCACCAGCCGGTCGAAACTGCTTTGCAGCGCAGCCACCTGCAACGGCCCGCGCAGGCGCAGATTCAACGGCATGTGATAGGCCGCGTTGCCGCCCTCCATCTGTGCCAGAAACCACAGACGCTGTTGGGCAGACGACAACGCGTGTGCGCCGCAACGCTCTATGGCTGTGATGGGCGGACGAGCGCTGCCCGAAGCGCTGCTCAGTTGCTCAGCAAACTGCTGCAGCACAGGGGCGGCAAACAGCGCAGCCGGCGACACGTCCAGACGCAATGTCTGCCGAACCTTGGCCAGCACGCGCATCACCAGCAGCGAGTGGCCGCCAAGCGCAAAAAAGTGATCCTGACGACCGACCCGCTCCACGCCCAGCACCTCGGCCCAGATCGCCGCGAGGATCGTTTCCAGCGGGCCCTGAGCCGCCTCGAACGCGTGTTGATCGAACGCATCGGCACCCGGTTCCGGCAATGCGCTGCGGTCCAGCTTGCCGTTGGCGGTCAGCGGCAGCGCGTCCATGCGCACGAACGCTGTGGGGATCATGTAGTCCGGCAGGCTGAGTTGCAGGTGCTGGCGAAGGCTTTTCGGCGTCAGCCCTGCATCAGCCTGTTCGTGAAAATAGGCGACCAGCCTGGGCACACCGCCGCTGTCCTCACGCAGCACCACCAGGTTGTCACGCACGCCGGTAACTTCGGCCAGACGCGCCTCGATTTCACCCAGCTCCAGACGCAGACCACGCAGCTTGGCCTGCGAGTCATTGCGCCCGAGAAATTCCAGGTTGCCGTCTGCGCGATAACGCGCCAGGTCGCCGGTGCGGTACAAGCGCTCACCGGCCACGAACGGGCTGTCGACAAAGCGCTCAAGAGTCAGTTGCGGCAAGTTCAGATAGCCGCGCGCGACACCTGCGCCGCCGATATACAGCTCCCCCGTAACACCTGGAGCAACCTGTTCGGCAAACGCATCGAGCAGGTAAATCCGCGTATTGGCCAACGCCCGCCCGATGGGCAGCACCGCATCAACCTCGCTGTTGCTATCGAACTCAAAGCATGTGCTATCGATGCTTGCTTCAGTGACCCCGTAAGCCTGAACAATCTGCACATGCTCGCCACACAGACTGCGCAGTTGCCGCGCGCTATGGGCATTCCAGATGTCCGATCCGCAGACCACCGTGCTCATGAACGACAGGTCGTGCCCGGTCTCCTGCGCCCAGACCAGCAACGGGTTGAGCACCGCAGGCACGAAGTCCGCAAAATCGATGCGCGCCTCGCTCAACAAGCGATACAGCGCGGGCGGGTCCATCAGCGTGTCGCGCGGGCACAGAACAAGCGTGCCGCCAAAGCCCAGTGCGCGAATCAGATCGGCGCTGAACACATCGAAGGAAAACCCGGCCATTTGCAGGTGATTGAGGGGTTTGTGCAGTGCGTATAGCCGCTCCCATGCAGCGCTCACCGCCATCAGCCCGCGATGCTCGACCATCACGCCCTTGGGTGTGCCGGTCGAGCCCGAGGTGTAGATCACATAAGCCAGATGGCGCGACGTGAGTCCGACCTCACGCGGTTCCGGGTTGTGTTCCGGTTGCGCTACCCACAGCCGGGTGTCGGCCAGATCAAGCAGCGGCGCTGACGCCGCACACTCCTCAAGCGCCGCCAACAACGCCGGACGCGCCGCTGCATGGCTCAGTAGCACACGCGGTGCACTGTCCGCCAGCATGTGTGCCAGACGCGCTTTTGGGTAAGCGGGGTCCAGCGGTACATAAGCGCCGCCCGCCTTGAGTATCGCAAGCACGCCGACCAGCATGTCCAGCGAGCGCTCCAGGCACACACCGACGCGCACATCCGGTCCGACCCCGAGGCTGCGCAGGTAATGGGCCAGACGGTTGGCCCGGGTATTGAGCGTCGCGTAGTCAAGCGTGTCCTGTTCGAATCGCGCGGCTATGGCGTCGGGATTGCGCTGCACCTGAGCCTCGAACAGGCTGTGCACACACTGGTTTTCGGCAAAGGGTTGCTCTGTATCAGGATGAGCGAAGCCCGTCCCGCGCGAGGAAGATTTGTCGACCATCAGGAACCACCGTCCGTGAGCAGATTATTTTTATGAACGGACAGAGGCACAGAGCGTCCCGCCCGTCAGGCACGGCATAGGAAATGCCGGATGAACCTCGAGACTCAGGGAGAAGGTGCGGCGCGTGCTCTTGCGCTCACGTCATGACCAGACATGGAAGCGCTTGCGGGGATTGCAGAGAAATGACGGGCGAACGCGGCAAGGCGCGACTCGCATACAGAAAGGGGGGTGGCTGGCTCGTTGACGAGACTGATCGCTCTGCCCTTGAAACTGACGTTTGCATACCGCGTGACCAATTGAAACCTCATCTTCCGTTTGAGGGTCAACGACGGGGAACGGCCTGCGCCGGGTGTCAGCGCCAGGGTGGACCCGATCGGCTGCGACTGCGGGGTTGTAGACCCATGGCAATCATTGACGCTGGGTTTTTGGCCCTGAGCGCCCCGGATAATAACCATGATTTTTGGCAGCGAGGCAAACAAAAAGTTACAAACCCCCAAAGTGTCCGTCAAACGGCACTGCTGCGCGAATCCGACATCTGTTTAAAACCCAGCGTGCGGTTAAGACTTTTCCCGCCTCCGGGTGCAATACTCGACGCCTGAATCAGACGAATCCTGCTTTCATGACCATTACTTACCGACGACTGACACCGACCGATGCAGTGGCTTATCGCGCCTTGATGCTTGAGGCATATGATCGCCACCCGGACGCCTTTACCTCTGATGTAAAAGAACGTGAAACGCTGCCTGGCGAATGGTGGGAAAACAGACTGGATGACAGCAATGCTTCGACCGAAGCGGTGTTTGCCGCCGTTGAAGACAGTCAACTGCTGGGCGTAGCCGGACTGTCAGTTGAAACCCGAAATAAGGCCCGGCACAAGTCAACCCTGTTCGGGATGTACGTGCCTCAGGCTCACAGAAAAAGAGGCATTGGCTACCAGTTGATGTGCAGCGTGCTCGAGCATGCCAGATCCCGTCCTGAGCTTCTGGTCGTACAGCTCACCGTCACGCAGGGTAATGCCGCAGCACAGGGGCTTTATGAGCGCATGGGCTTTGTGACCTTTGGCGTTGAACCACTTGCAGTTGCCGTAGGCAGCGGGTTCGTCTCCAAGGTGCATATGTGGAAGGATTTACGGGAGTGAGTTATCCCCTAGCCATTATCTGCGCTCAGCATCCGAGCGCCTCGGCTGCGTCGGTAAGGGAATCGACAATAATGTCCCAGTCCTGTTCGGCAGTAAGGTCAGACGTCTGGCCTGGCCCGTGCTCGGACGGGCGTCGGACGAACACGGTCTTGAAGCCATTCGCACGGGCTGCCGCGAGGTCGGAATTATGCGCAGCCACCATCGCGACTGCTTGCGGGGCCAGACCCACGGCGTCTGCCGATTTCAGGTAGGTCTGCGGCGTTGGTTTGTAAGAGCCCGCGATTTGCGCGCCGACAATCACGTCCCACGGCAAGCCAGCGAACTTTGCCAGGTTGAGCATGCCGGCAATATGCCCGTTGGAAAGCGTGCCAATCGAGAACCTGCGTTTGAGCCGCGTGAGGCCGGCGACGGAATCGGGCCATGGGTCCAGCCGTTCCCAGGCCTTGTTAAGCTCCGTGAGTTCGGTATCCGGAATGCTGCCGAAATCCACCTCGTGCCGCGCCAGCACGGTTTCGAGGCTCTCGCGATTGAGTACGTCGAGTGTCACGAAAGGACGCTCACCCGAGCGAACGCGCTGCATGGAAGGCTGGTAGAGCCCGCGCCATTGATCGGCAAAATCGAGGGGGTCGACGTTCACGCCATGACGCAGCAGAAAGGGCGCCGCGGCGCGTGCCACACCACCTCGCCAATCCACAACAGTGCCGAATACGTCGAACCCGAGAAAACCCACCTGTGCAAATCTGGCCATATTATCGCTCCGGTAATGTGTATCGTCGCTTATAGTTCTACACAAGCAGTCGCTCGGAGGACAGTCGTTTCCGGGCAGACATTGCCCTCGTTGAAGAGGTAATGAGTGATATCGAAACCGGTCGGCGACTGGCCAATCAACGATGGATGGAGAATTCATGAACTACGTGAAGCTTGGAAACACAGGGCTGGATATTTCCAGACTGTGCCTTGGGTGCATGACCTTCGGCGAACCTGATGCCGGAACGCATCCCTGGACACTGGGCGAAGAAGCAAGCAGACCGATCATCAAGCACGCCGTCGAGCAAGGCATCAACTTTTTTGACACCGCCAACAGCTACTCGGCAGGCACCTCGGAAACCATCGTCGGAAAGTTGCTGAAAGAGTTCACGCGCCGCGACGAAACCGTGATCGCCACCAAGGTGTTCTTCCCGGCAAACATGTGGGAAGGCTCGACAAGGCCCAACGAGAAAGGGCTCTCGCGCAAAGCCATCATGTCCAGTATCGATGCGAGCCTGACGCGGCTCGGCACTGATTATGTCGACCTGTACCAGATTCACCGCTGGGACTATGACACGCCCATCGAGGAAACCATGGAAGCCCTGCACGATGTGGTCAAGGCAGGCAAAGCCCGATACATCGGCGCCTCGTCCATGTATGCGTGGCAGTTCGCCAAGGCCCAGCAGGTCGCGGTCGCGCACGGGTGGAGCAAGTTTGTGTCCATGCAGAATTATCTGAATCTGGTGTATCGCGAAGAAGAACGCGAGATGATCCCGCTGTGTATCGATCAGGGTGTCGGCCTGATGCCCTGGAGCCCGATGGCGCGTGGCAGGCTGACCCGGCCCCATGGGCAGCAGACCGAGCGGACCAGGACCGACATTTCCGGTCAGTCGTTTTACCAGGCGACGGAAAAAGAAGACGGCCGGGTGATCGACGTTGTGGAACAGGTCGCAGCAGAACGGGGTGTGCCGATGGCGCAGGTCGCACTCGCTTGGGTATTGGCCAAACGAGGGGTTTCAGCGCCGATTGTCGGCGCGTCCAAAGCGTCCCAACTGGACGATGCCATCGCCGCACTGGAGCTGGTGCTCAGCGACGAAGAGATCCAGCGCCTTGAGGCACCGTATGTACCGCATCTGGTGACCGGCTTCGTCTGACCGGCGCAGCAGAAACCCAACGCCGGCGAACGTTACAGCGTCGCCGGTAACCTGATGGACCGCCGTTGCCCGATAGAACGGTGGCCAGCAACGCTTATCTTATGAACACATCATCACAACCCTCGTAACTGTCACACACTTCTGAAATAACACCTTTCTATCTCGCCGCACGCAAATATCTATTGGGCGACCGACCGGCTGCACGGTATTGTCTGACTATTCGCAATGAATGGCCGTTTGCCAGCGCTTGATTCGACTTTATCCACTTCCCCCGTTCGAGTTCCTTCCATGAAAAATCCGGTTTCTCTGGCTACCCGCATCGGCTTGGGGTTTGCCGCGGTCGTTTCACTGCTCATATTGATCACCGCTGTCGGCATTCAGCGGGTTGGCTTCATCGACAGCACCCTGGAAGACGTTGGAGACAATGCCGCAAAGGTGCAACGCTATGCGATCAACTTTCGTGGCAGCGTGCATAACCGGGCGATCGCCCTGCGCGATGCGGTGCTGGTCAACAATGATCAGGACCTCGCGCTCCATCTGGCAGAGATGACCCGGCTGGAAAAGGACTACATCGATTCGGCTGCACCGATGGATCAACTGTTCTCCAGGCCGACCGTAAGTGCCGAAGAGCGGCAACTGCTGCGTGGCATCAAGGAAATCGAACAGCAGACGCTGGGCTCTACCAAAAGCGTCATTGCCTTGCGCCGTACCGGTGACATCGCCGGTGCCCAGGCCCTTTTGCTGAGCCAGACATCGGGGGACTACAGCGAATGGCTGAAGCGCATCAACGCGCTCATCGACCATGAGGAAGCCTCGATCAGGGTTCAGCTGGATAATGTGCAGGCGACCGCCAGCCAGTTCCGTGGCCTGATGCTGCTGGCAACGGCTTTCGCCGTGCTGCTGAGCATCGTGCTGTCGGTTTTCATCATTCGCTTTGTGAAAAAGACGCTTGGCGCGGAGCCTGTAGAGGTTGCGCAGGCCATTCGACGATTGGCGGCCGGCGATCTGCAGCAAACCATCACCACCGCGCATCCCGACAGCGTCATGGGCGTACTGAAAACCGCGTTGACTCGTCTCTCGGAAACCATCACAGAGGTGAGGACGGCTGCCCAAGAGGTCAGCCAATCATCCACCGTGCTGTCGGCGGCTTCATCTGCCAACAATACCCAGATCATGGTGCAGACCCGTGAAGCCGAACAGGTGGCGACCGCCATCAGCCAGATGGCCGCCACGGTCAATGAAGTCTCGGGCTATGCAGCACAGGCAGCGGACGCTGCACGTTTGGCAGACAGCGAAGTGGCGACCGGTAACCGCCTTGTCGAAGGCACTACCACTGCCATCGAGCAACTGGCGGCCACGCTGACTGAAACAACAAATACTGTGGAGCAGGTGTCCAGGCACAGCGAGCAGATCGAAACGGTGATCGAGGTGATCAACTCGATTGCCTCGCAAACCAATCTGCTGGCGCTCAATGCGGCCATTGAAGCAGCCCGTGCGGGTGAGCACGGCAGAGGCTTTGCGGTCGTCGCCGATGAAGTTCGCTCCCTGGCGAATCGTACCCAGCAGTCGACCCAGGAAATTCAAAACATGATCAGCACGCTGCAAGGCGGTACTGAAACTGCGGCGCAGAACATGCGCGACAGCTGCGAACTGGTCAATCGCGCCGTTGACCAGACACGCAACGCACAAAGTGCTCTGTCCAGAATCAATCAGGAAGTGGGCGCGATCAATCACATGAATGCGCAAATCGCCAGCGCTGCGGTTCAGCAAAGCTCGGTGGCAGAAGATGTTGCCATGAACATCAACAGCATTCACGACTCGACACTCAAGTCCGCCAATGGATCGCAGCAGGTGGCAAGTGCCAGCGAGGAGCTGGCACAGCTTGCAGATCGCCTTACCCGTAAGGTCGCGTTTTTCAAAGCAGGCTGACGGTGTGAGCAGGTATTCGGCGATGGATGCTGGATAGCCGAATACCTCATTAGCGGCAAATCAGTCTGTGCAAATGACCGGCCTGGAGCGGCGCAGCGCCAGCACAACGGTGATCATGGACAGCGCGGCACATACCGCCCCGATGACGATGGCGGCGGTGAAGCCGGCCCGACCGGACACCACGCCGCCGATGAACGCCCCGCCGCCAATCGACAGATTCACCACACAGACCAGCAGCGCCTGAACACCTTCCACGCGATCATTGGAGGCCTCGAAACACCAGATCTGCGTGGTGATGGGGATCATCCCGAAAGCGAATCCCCAAACCAGAATCACCGGCCAGAGCAGCCACGGGTTGCCGACAAACATCAGCAGCGCAGTCAGCGACCCCAGCATCAGCAGGGTCATGATCAGCACCGAGGACGGTGCGCTTCTGGCTGCCAGGGCTCCACCGGCCAGATTGCCTGCCACCGCCGCCAGACCGAAGGCGAAGAGCAATGCTCCCAGGGCCTGCCCCTGGATATGCGCGAACTCCTGCACGAAGGGCGCGAGGTAGGTGTAAGCCGCGAAGTGCCCGACATAGATCAACAGTGCAGCGGCAAACATGCGGCGAATGCGTTGCTCGCCAGCCAGCGACAGCATCTGACTGATGCCGGCAGAGCGCTCGCCCGGCAGCGCCGGTAAAAACATTGCAATCAACAGCCCTACCGCAACCGTGACCACTGCCGCCGTTTCAAATGCGGCTCGCCAGCCGAACGCTTCACCGATCAACGTGCCAGCCGGAATCCCGGCAACAGTGCCGATCGAGACGCCCGCCAGCACATACGCGGTGGCCTTTACGCCCTCCTTGCCGGGCCTCAAGCGAGGCCCGAGCGAACCGGCAATCGTCCAGAAACCTCCCAGTGCGAAGCCAAGCAGGACCCTGCCGGCCAGGGTCAGCCAGAAGTGCGTCGACAGCGCCACGATCAGGTTGGACGCCAGCAATATCGAAAGCAGCCCCAGCAACAGGCGCTTGCGATCTACATGACTGAACAGGGCAATACAGGAAGGTGCTGAAATGGCCGCGAGGATGCCGGGCACAGCCATCATCAAGCCCGCTTGGCTGATGCTGGTTCCCAGGTCACGAGCAATATCGGGCAACAGCCCGACAGGGAGAAATTCAGTGGTGACGGTAGCGAATGACCCAAGCGATACGCTACCAACGGCCCACCATGAAGCGGGTTTTGTTTCTACGTGTCCAGCGGTTTCAAAACGACTCACAGCGGTTCCAGAATTCGAGAATGTCAGCAACTGACCCGTCGGGCCAGCGCATGGATGCGGGTAACCCTAACGGGTAAAGCCTTGACGAAGCCACCTTGCGAGCGAAATTCCGTATCAACGACACGCGATAATTTCTGCGAAGACTGGCTGTCAGGCCGATGCTCTGCGTCGAGGTTGCATGGGTGACGCAGAGCGTCACGAACGGCATTCCCACGCGGAGCATGGGAACGATCACTGACTGAATATCGTGCCGACGCTCTGCGTCGGCACGCAGTTCTTGACGCTCCGCGTCGAGGCTTCTTGCCTGGCGCGGAGTGTCAAAGGCATTCCCATGCGATGCATGGGAGTGATCACACAGGCAGTCGTGACCTATTTGTTGCGGGTCACTCTCCAGACGGTGTTGGCCAGGTCGTCGGCGATGATGAGTGCGCCTTTCGGATCAACCGTCACGCCCACTGGCCGACCGCGAGTCTTGCCGTCAGCACCACGGAAACCGGTTGCGAAATCCACAGGCTCGCCGGCAGGACGTCCATTGCTGAACGGCACGAAGATCACCTTGTAACCCACCGGGTTATCGCGGTTCCAGCTGCCATGCTCGCCAACGAAGACGCCGTCAGCGAACTTGTCGCCCATGGCCGGAATCGAGAACGACACGCCCAGTGCGGCGACGTGCGAACCCAGGCTGTAATCCGGCTTGATCGCCGCAGCGACCTTGGCCGGGTTCTGTGGCTGGGCCCGCGTGTCTACGTTCTGGCCCCAATAGCTATACGGCCAGCCATAGAACGCGCCCTCCTTCACCGAGGTCAGGTAATCCGGAACCAGATCAGGGCCCAGCTCGTCACGCTCGTTGACCACCGTCCACAACTGCCCGGTGCCCGGTTGAATCGCCAATGCCGTCGGGTTGCGCAGACCGGTCGCATAAGGCTTGTGCGCACCAGTGGCGGCGTCGATCTGCCAGACCATCGCCCGATCGATCTCGACCTCCATGCCGCGCTCGGTCACGTTGCTGTTCGAGCCGATACCGACATACAGGTAGCGGCCATCAGGGCTTGCCGTCAGCGACTTGGTCCAGTGGTGGTTGATCGCCGCAGGCAAATCGGTGACCTTGGTCGGCTCACCGCTGGCCTTGGTCTGACCTTCCTGATAATCGAAGCTGACCAGCGCATCCTGGTTGGCCACGTACAGCTTGCCGTTCGCGAAGGCCAGGCCATAGGGCGCATTCAGGTTCTCGGCAAAGACCGTTTTCAGCTCATACTTGCCGTCGCCGTCCGCGTCCCGCAACAGTGTCAGACGATTACCGCTCTTGACCTTGGTGTTGCCCTGGGCCTTGATGACGCTGGCAATCACGTCTTTGGGTTTGAGCTTGGCAGCGCTGCCGCCGCGCCCTTCGGCAACGATGATGTCGCCATTGGGCAAAACGATGGACTGACGTGGAATATTCAGATCACTGGCAATCGCCGTGATACTGAAACCTTCAGGCACGGCAGGCTTCTGATCGCCCCAAGCCGTCGGTTCGGCAATCTTCATGCTCGGCAACAGGCCGCGTTGCGGGTCCGGCAACTTCGGATCCGGTCCGCGCGCCTGAGTGCTGTCGGCTTCACCACCGCAGGCGCTCAGCAGCAGCGCCATGCTCAATGCAGTCAATGCGTGGATATTTCTCATTCTGCACCTCCGGAACGCAGGCTGGTGAGCCCGGTCCACGTCGCAACGCAGGCCAGAACAGTAACAATGACCGACAGGATCAAGCCAGACGGCATGACCGCCCAGGCGTCTTTCGCATGCTCGAAGGCATTGACCAGACCCAGCACCCAGGTAACCAGCAACAACAGGAAGTACACCACGGGACGACCGGCCTTGTGATCCGCACGCACTAGATTGACCAGTGCGAACAGCAACGCCAGCCCGCAGAACAGCAAGCCTCCGGCAATCAACCAGGCGGCAAAGTTGCTCCACTGAATCTGAAAGGTCTGGTAGTAGGCGATGTCGCTCAGCAATCCGCCAAGAAACAGAGGCACGGTTCCGGCGAGCAGGGTCGCGTGTAGCGGGCCCGGCGTATATCGGTAGTCGGGATGGGTGGTTACGGTCATGACGGCTCCTTTTCGTTCGGCGACCCTGGATCAATGCTCAGTGCGAATGCACTCGCCTGTCGGGGTCGCGCTGAATGCGCATAGAAAAGGATCATTCTGGCGAAGCGATAGTTCAGCACTTTTCATTTCGAAATATTTTGAAAGCGTTACTGGCTCGCCGATGGCTTGTTTCGACGACAGCGTTCAGAGCAGTAGCGCACCTCATCCCAGCAGCGTGCCCACTTCTTGCGCCAGGTAAACGGCAACCCGCAGACCACACAGGTTTTGACCGGCAGCTCAGTCTTTTTCAAAGCGCCTCTCCAGCATCGAGCCTGGCCAGCAACGCCTCGCCCCGCTCCCGCAACGCCTGCTGTTTGGGTTCAGCCATGCGATCAAGGTTCTTGTAAATAATGCCCATACGCTGATTGCGCCGCAAAAGATCGCCATGGCGCATCAGAAAGTGCCAGTAGAGCGCGTTGAACGGGCAGGCATCGTCAGTCGTGCTTTCAGTGACCTTGTAAGCGCAGCCACAGCAATAGTCAGACATGCGCTTGATGTACTGGCCGCTTGCGCAATAGGGCTTGGAACCCAGATAGCCGCCATCGGCGTGCATGACCATGCCCAGCGTATTGGGCAGCTCGACCCAGTCGAAAGCGTCCATGTAAATCGCCAGATACCACTCGCAGATCTGGTTCGGCACGATACCGGCAAGCAGCGCAAAGTTGCCGGTCACCATCAGGCGCTGAATATGATGGGCATAGGCGTGCTTGAGGCTCTGACCGATCGCCTGACTCATGCAGTTCATCTTCGTCTCGCCGGTCCAGTAAAACTCCGGCAGCGGCCTGCTGTTGCCGAACAGGTTGCCATCAGCATACTCGGGCATTTTCAACCAATAGACGCCACGCACATATTCCCGCCAGCCGATCAACTGGCGAATGAAACCTTCGGCGGCATTCAGCGCCACCCTGCCCGACCAGTACGCGGACTCCACGTCACTGCAGACCTGACGCAGATCCAGCAGGCCGATGTTCAGCGCAGCGCTGATCCGCGCGTGAAACAAAAACGGCTCATCGGTGGCCATTGCGTCCTGATAATCGCCGAAACCGGCCAGCCCGAAATCGAGGAAGTAGTCCCACAGCGCCTGTGCATCGACATGCGTCACCGGGTAATCGAAATCATCCAGCGAACCGTAGTGACTGGCAAAACGTTCAGCTACCAGTGCCAGCACGTCGCGAGTGATCCCATCTGCCGAGAAGCGCATCGGGTAAGGCGCAGCGACGCCCTTGGGCAGCGCCTTGCGGTTTTCCGCATCAAAATTCCAGGCACCGCCCACCGGTGTGCCATCGCCGTTCAACAGCAGCCTGCTCTTGCGCCGCATCTCCCGATAGAAGAACTCCATGCGCAACTGCTTTTTACCCTGCGCCCACGACGAAAATTCTTCGCGGGAACAGAGAAAGCGCGTATCGGCATGCCATTGAATCGGCAACCCGCTGTCCTTGATCGACTGCTCCAGCCGCCAGTCACCGCACTCGGTGACGTGCAGCTCTTTGGCTTGCAGCAGGGCCTGCCAGCGCCGCAACTCACCCGGCACCGACCCGGTGTTCTGCGGGTCATCAAGCATGACGTACTGCACCCGAATGCCGCGCTCGCGCATCGCCTCGGCAAAATGACGCATGGCGCTGAAGATCAGCACGATTTTCTGCGGATGATGCGGCACATGGCTTGCCTCCTCCATCACCTCGACCAACAGGACCGTATCGCGCTCTGGGTTCAGGTCTTTCAGGGACGCCAGGTCGAAAGACAGTTGATCACCGAGGACGAGGTGGAGATGGGGGGATTCGGTCAATGGAAAAGGCTCCGCATGGCGTCTGCAAGGATCTGAAAAGCTGTGGCGACAGACGATTGGCTTGTACCTCAGAGCCAGCTATCCAATACCTCGAAGCCACAAAACTTGTACCAATGTAATTTCATGTACAAGATTTTCATAGCGTTTTTCGATGGGTTACCTGTCATGGTTGTCGCAGGCTCCGCAGCAGCGGCCGAGTGGTGTCCTGCCAACTGGCAGGCACCTATACGATCAGTGCCAGGCCTGCGGCCCGGATCAAGCCGACTGGTAACCCGCCAGCCCCTCCACCCGTTCAACCCACCGCAAAACACTCGGATACGCCCCCAACTCCACACCGCCTTCCGGTGCCAGCACCACATACGGATAAACCGCACACTCGGCAATCGTAGGTCGCCCCATTGCCAGCCAGTCATGCTGTGCAAGGTGTTTGTCGAGCAGCCCCAACACAACAGAAGATTTCTGCAGGGCCTCGGTCTTGTTCAGCGTAGCGCCGAATTTCTGCACCAGTCGCGCCGCGCAAAGGCTGTGCTGGATTTCGTTGCCAGCGAACGACAGCCATTGGGCGATTTCGGCCTGTCCCTGAGGGTGAGCGGGCCACCACGCCAGACCGCCATATTCGCCAGCGAGGTAAATCAGAATGGCCTGCGAGTCGCGCAGGACGACGGGACCATCCTGCAGAACCGGCAATTCGCCCAAGGGATTCAGGTCGGACAGTGGTGGCTTTTTATGCTCGCCGTTCAGAAAATCCACGGCGACCACGTCAAGCTCGATATGGGCCAAGGCAGCGAACAGGCGGACTTTGTAGCAGTTGCCGGAGGCTTGCAGATCGTACAGTTTCATTGTGTGTCTCCATCGACGAGTTGATTGAATTCCAGAACGTTGCCATCAGGGTCGCGGATGAACAGTGCGATTCGTCGCGGGCCGATGGGGTGCGGCCCTTCAGTGACAACAATTCCTTGCGCGTCGAGCCAGCGCTCGAGTGCCTGCAAGTCATCAACGATAAACGCCGGGTGCGTCATGCCGGGCAGTTTCAGCGGGGCATCCAGCAACACGTTGTGAGCTCGGGGCACGCGAACGCCATTGAAGATCAGGTTGATGCGCACGCCGTCCGGGCTGAGCATCTCGTTGGCTTCGTAACGTGGAAAACGCGCACTCTCGACAAAACCAAGCGCCTGATAGAAAGCCAGTGCGCGGTTTTGGTCGCTGACGCGAATACCGATGTGGTCGTATGCGAGAATCCGGGCGGGGTTGGGTTGCAGACTCATGAGGTTGAAACTCCGGTTGGAAGCAGTTTCGCCAGTGTCGGCCACGGCAGTGGTTTCACCTATGCTGCGGACCTGACAAGACCTATGCACTAATCGCACAAATCAGAAGGTGGCAATGGACAGGCTCAAGGCAATGGCCAATTTCGTGCGGATCGTCGACAGCGGCAGTCTGAGTTCGGCGGCGGATGTCACCGGGCAATCGGTCGCGTCGCTGGTCCGCTCGCTGGCCGCTCTGGAAAGTCATCTGGGCGTACGCTTGTTGAACCGCAGCACGCGGCGCATGGCCCTGACCGATGAGGGCGAGGAGTATCTGCGCTGGACCCGGCGCATGCTCGCGGACTTCGATGACATGGAACAGCGCCTTGATGGCCGCGACGGCATCGTGCGGGGCCTGCTTCGGGTGACGGCACCTGTCGAGTTCGGGCAGCGTTATATCGCTCCGCTGGTAAACGCCTTTCTCAGCGAGCATCAGGACATCAACGTCGAGCTGAACCTCAATGACCAGATCGTGCCTTTGCTCGACGAGCGCCTTGATCTGGCGTTGCGCATCGGCCATCTCCCGGACTCGGCGATGGTCGCGCGCAGGATCGGTGCGACCCGGCTGGTAACCTGTGCAAGCCCGGGCTACCTGCGCACCGCCGCGCTGCTGGACACCCCGAAATCACTGCCTGAGCACGCGTGCATCACGCTGGCTTCGCACGGCCGGCAGTGGTACTTCCGGCATCAGGGCAAAGAGTTGATACAGGACATTACCCCCAGGCTGGTCTGTAATCAGGTCCGCGCTGCCAGCCTGGCCTGCGTGCAGGGTCTGGGCGTGACCCGGCTGATGCATTATCAGGTTGCAGATGAACTGGCTGACGGTCGCCTGATCAGGGTACTCAATGACTTCGAAACGGCAGATCTGCCGATTCAACTGGTTTATCCGCACACCTTGCAGCTCTCACCCCGGGTCAAGGCATTCGTCGAATGGGCAATTCCACAGCTGGAAAAATGTCTGCCTGATCCCTCTCTTCAAGATCGATAGCGCTGCCGAAAACTCAACTGATGCGCGCGCAGACGCGCACCTGTGCTCGCGGTGGAAATGTGAAAATTTTGTTAACTATTTGTTCGCAGTGTCTTTTTCTGACAGAAACAACCTGCCACAATAATGCGAACAGTTATCAACATTATTATCATCCAGCCACGGACGGCTTCAGGGAGTGTCGGGTTCATGCCGGGCCAGCAATCGCAAAGCCGTTTTCTTTTCACCCCTGCCCTGCTGACAATGGGCATCTGGATCGCAACTTCTCAGGCTGCCTACGGCGCTGAAACGCAAGCCACCGAAGCGTCATCGACGACGACAATGGAGCTGGGCGCGACGCAAATCAGCAGCGATCAACTTGGCTCTACCACCGAAGACAGTCAGTCCTACACCACGGGCCCGATGCAGACGGCGACCAAATTGCCGCTCACCATTCGTGAAACCCCGCAGGCGGTGACCGTCGTCACTCGTCAGCGCATGGACGACCAGGCCATGACCAGCATCAACGACGTGGTGAAATACACCCCAGGTCTGTTTTTGGACCAATCCAGCGGACCGGGCCGGCAAACCTACACCTCTCGCGGTTTCGACATCGACAACATCATGTACGACGGCCTGCCCGCCTCGTACTCGGGCTACACGGCAGGCGTTCAACCCAACCTGGCCATGTTCGATCATGTCGAGGTGATCAGAGGCGCTACAGGCCTGGCGACAGGGTCTGGCAACCCTTCAGCGGCGATCAATATGGTGCGCAAACGCCCTACCGCCGTTCCACAGGTCACCCTCACCGGCACGGTCGGAAGCTGGGACGACTACCGCGGCGTATTCGATGCCTCCGGACCACTGAATGACAGCCGCACGGTACGCGGCCGAATAGTCGGTTCCTACCAGGATGCCAACAGTTTCCGCGACAAGGAAAAAAGTGATCACAGCGTGTTCTACGGGGTGGTCGAGGCAGATCTGAACGATGCCACGACCGCCACTCTGGGCTTGTCTCGTCAGGAAGATCAGACCAATTACTTCTGGGGTGGCCTGCCACTCGGCACTGACGGCCATCACCTGAACCTGCCGCGTTCGACCTATTCCGGCTCGGATTGGGAAAACAAGAAAATCCGCATAGACACCGTGTTCGGTGAGCTGGAGCACCGTTTCGACAACGACTGGAAACTGCGCGTAGCAGGCTCGAGCTCGTCGCTGGACGGTCTGTTTTCAGGCACTTACCTGTCGCGCTACAACGGCCCGCTGGAAACGACGGCCTATCAGTCCAAGCCTGAGGAGCAGCAGACTGCGTTCGATGTCTACGCCAGCGGGCCGGTCGAAGCCTTTGGGCGCACCCATGAAGTGGTGGTCGGCACCAGCAGGCGCGTGTACGACAAGACCAGCAAGGAGTACAGCCCCTATGACACAGGACTGCCGATTGGCGCGCCGAAGCCGGACTTCGTCCGCGATGGCAAGACGCATAGCATCGCCACCCAGGATGCGGTTTACCTCACTACACGTCTGAGCCTGGCCGACCCGCTGACCCTGATCCTCGGCGGCCGTCTGGACTGGTACGACTACGATGATCGCTCTGGTGATGAAGACTACAAGGTCACCCGCAACCTGACGCGCTACGCGGGGCTGATCTACAAGCTCGATGAACACCATTCCCTGTACACCAGCTACACCGATGTCTTCCAGCCACAGAGCGCGCAAAGCCTGTCCGGCAAGGTACTCGACCCCGTCGTGGGCGAAAACTATGAAGTCGGCATCAAGGGCGAATATTTCAACGGTGCCCTCAATGCCAGCCTGGCAGTGTTCCGGATCGATCAGAAAAATCTCAAGACCGAGTCACCGACCCAGGCGGGCTGCGCGGTCCTGACCTGTTACGACGCAGCCGGTCTGGTACGCAGTCAGGGTATCGAGATGGAGCTGCAAGGCGCATTGACCGAGAACTGGCAAGTCGGCGCAGGCTACACCTATGCCCGCACCCACTATCTCAAGGACACCGATCCGGCGAACAAGAACCAGCAATTCAACACCGACACACCCGAGCACCTGTTCAAGGTATCGACCGTCTACCGCCTGCAAGGCGCACTGGAAAAAATGCGCGTCGGCGGCAACGTCTACTGGCAGAGTCGCATGTACAACGACATCGCGCTCACAGACGGCATCTACCGTCTGGAACAAGGCAGCTACGCCGTCGCAGACTTGATGGCGGGGTATCAGGTGAGCAAGAACCTCGACTTGCAACTTAACGCCAACAACATCTTTGACCGCTCCTACTACACGGCGATTGGCGCAAGCTCGGTATGGGGCTCCACCGACGTCTACGGCAACCCGCGCAGCTATGCGTTGACGGCCAAGTACAGCTTTTGAGCAAGCAAGTTTGCTATGTTTTTGCAGCCTGCTCAAAGCAATTAACGGCCGATCATTAAATATGATCAGAAACTGCTAACTTAAGAGCCTCGAGGGATTTCGCCGAAGCTTGCGAACTCCCTCATATAGGCGCCGACGTCTTACGCCGCTGTGAGCAGCGCAAGACCGGGCAGGTTGGGGAAATATCATTTTGACTCCACCACTCCAATTTTTTTGTTATTTACTCAAGAGAAAAATCTCCTTGACCTAGAAGTAGTATATTAACCTGATCTAGCTGAGTATATTTCGCCGTCATTACTTTCATGTCTTGGCTGCTCCACAAACCACCCTCTAAAAACTCCACACGCTCTAGCTGGTAACGACCACTGTCTTGGGCAAACCAGCCTTTGATAGTGATCTTGTCACTACCGTTTACATGACTGAACACCATGTCGGAGCCAGAAGCATTTACAGCGATATCCGTCGCTTGGATACCGGCACCGAACCGTAAGGTGTCGATATTGCCAATCGAATAGTTGCTGTTCTCGGTGATCGTGTCTTGCCCGTCACCCAGGTTAAAAAGGTACAGGTCCGAGCCCTCTCCGCCGGTCAAAAGATCATTACCGGTTCCACCGGTGATCTGATCGTTATTTGTCCCACCGGTAAGTGTATCGTTGCCCGCTCCGCCGGCAATAATCTGCTTCGAAGC
>NZ_JAWHOO010000016.1:70405-151479 GCF_032586855.1 Pseudomonas syringae group sp. J254-4
CCGAACCGTAAGGTGTCGATATTGCCAATCGAATAGTTGCTGTTCTCGGTGATCGTGTCTTGCCCGTCACCCAGGTTGAAAAGGTACAGGTCCGAGCCCTCTCCGCCGGTCAAAAGATCATTACCGGTTCCGCCGGTGATCTGATCGTTATTTTTACCGCCTGTAAGAATATCATTGCCGGCCCCGCCGAAAATGAACTGCCCGGGGGTTATTGAAGTGCCTATATAGGTATCATTTTCTGACGTTCCATGATAACTCAAGGCTAGATCAGTTAGCATTGAACTTGTCCAAACAGCACCGTCAGCAAATAGAATTTCTTCAACCTTATAATTGTTACCACTCCACAAAAACCAGTTTTTAAACGTAACCTCATCACCAGACGCTGAATACTTTAATTTCAGATCATTATTAATAGCACTTAAAATAACTGCTGAAGAGTCAACGCCCTCACCAAAGCGGACTTTATCAATTTCACCACGCACGCCGATTTCTTCAACAATAGTATCTTTGCCATCACCAAGACTCAGTAGGTATTGATCCTCCCCCACCCCACCTTCGAGCCAATCATCGCCAGCACCTCCTAGAATGATGTCATCACCACCCTTACCATATAAAAAATCATTACCAGCCCTACCGTCCATGAGGTCCGCTACGGAATAGCCATATATAGTATCATTGCTATCTGAAGGCAATAACGTTAGCGCTTTGATTTGCTGCACCCCCCAAACAGCACCACTATCAAACCTAACCTCCTCAAGAACATAACCACTTATCAAGTCATTATAAAAATAATTTGCCACCGTAACTGTGTCCAAACCATCTTTAAACGAAAGTAGCAAATCATCCCGAAGTCTTGTAACCGAGATATCTGCCATAGCGATACCTTCACCAAACTCGATGGCGTCTACCTTATTCGTACCTAAATCATAATTATTTAAGGTGTCGTGCCCCCAACCTTTAGAAAACCTGTAAACATCCGAACCTGAACCACCGCTTAAATAATCGCGCCCTAAGCCACCTTCAACAGTATCATTCCCGGAGTCGCCGTAAATTATATCGTCACCATCAAGACCTAACAATAAATCAGCCGAAATCGTACCGTAAATCTTGTCATCACCCGACGCACCTAAAACGCCGCCCATAGCAACAAGCAACATATCAAAAGCATCAGCTTTAGCGTCACCAAAACTGCTTATTACAGATAGTATTTCTTTGCCAGCCCCGCCAGCCGCCACTTTCAACGAATGAGATAAATTGCTTATTAATTCAGTTCCGACTGACACATCATTATAATACTCAGAGCGCAACAAACCAATCAACCCTGTAGCATCTATTACTAATTCACCCAACTCAAAGCGAAAGTCCAGGCTATCCATCAAGGGCTTTAAATGAGTTTGTAGCATAAGGCTAGAGTTAACAAAATCAGCTAACTTTTCATATCCAACCATGAGAAGAGCAGAAGAGTTAGGTCCCGGATTGCCAGTACCCTCATTAGTACCTGATGATTGTAAAAACTCCTTATCTAAAAAAGCTTCCAGTGCATAAATTTTTCTACCGTCGTCAACGAATCCACCACGACTTATCGCAGAATATTTATCGACACCAGACCAAGAAAAAATAACATCATTTACAATCAGCTTTCGAGCCTCACTGCTTGTCTCTGTGGAAAACCTTTCTATCAGCGCTGAAAGAGCCCCAGTTTCATCTTGAATAATTGATTGGGACAAAGATAAAACCCGTCCAGATCCAGGCACTTCAGGAAACACTTTCGAGCCTGCACCTTCAATACTACCTGCCTGCGCAGTATCGGAGTAGTTTACCGCAAACCATATATCCTCAACTATTTTCGAAGTACCATCCGAACTTACATAGCTACCCAACTGCATAACTCTATTACCATGAACATCGATTACATCTTGACTGGCAAATGCAACATTTAAACCAACAACCCCAACCCCCTCCAATGCCAATAACTCTCCCGCATCGACCTTAGCATTACTGTTTTGATCACGCCATATTTTTAATTGATCAAACCTTTCATCCGACTCATCTACAACCCCATCTTTATTACTGTCAAATTCAGATAACGCTTCGAAACCATTCGCAGCATTTTTTCCGTTTTCCAAAACGAAATTATTACCAAAAAGCTCCCTTCCACTGTTTATGATTCCGTCATGATTAACATCGTATACTAGAAATCCGTCACCGCGTCCTATCCAGCCGGAGCTTTCAGAAAATCCGTCACCTCCATGATCGAAATAAATACCAGACCCCACACTTAAGGTATCTATTCCATCCCCATCAAGATCCAATACTAACGGCGACATAGTGCTTATTGCGCTTCCGAAGAGCCCGTTTAGCTCTCCGATTAATTTGTCAAACCCAATTAAGACCTTATTTCCACCGTCTAGAAAAATCTCACGCACTTCGCCCATTGCGTCTTCAACATATTCACCAAGAGCAATAGTATAGCTCAAGCTCTTATCTAAAACCTCTGCAAATGCATTTATCGCATTAGAGTAATCATCGCCCAAAACTTCAGCTAGTTCATTATACGACTTCAACAGCGTATCAATGTATGGTTTGATATCTAGCGTTTCGTTATTATCACCCGCACCCATAGCAGCCAAAGTCAATACGGCTCCGGCGACCGTTGCCACTACTGCAGTAGCAATCAAAACGGGGGCAATCGTACTTCCAGCAACACCCACCACAGTAAAAGTTGCTACAGATGCTGTAATTGTTGCGACATCGGCAAAAGCCGAATATATATCAGAAACCTCAACAACTTTATCCGCCTCATTATAAGAAGTTATAATACTATCAGTATCATTTATAAGAGCAGCTACTCCGAGAACAATACCTGCTTGCGGCGCATACTTGCTGAAAGTATTAATAACATCAGCAAAACCAACTACCGCCTGCAAAGTAGCTATGACTGAGGCTATCGTTCCACCCTTGGAAACATCGTTAATTATAGGAGCAACCCCTACAGGTGTTCCTAAAAAATACAGCACCCCTGAAACACCTTTAATCGTTACTTGATCCATTAAAACTCTTCCTTGATAATTTATTTAAAGCCAGCGATATAAAAAGCACTATTATAAAACCCACACCATGAAGCCAAAGCGCTGATATCAAACCTCTCTTCGACCGCTGACGTGTCATTTCATGTGTCAGTACTTCTTCATTATTCACAGTTATACTTATCACCTTATTACTTTTTTTATTAGGAAAAAAACTTTGCCTGTACCACTGTATAGTTGTCGGCATACCCGCTAACGCGTCATTTCTGGTACCCTTTAAGCATCCACTGTAGCCGATCATTCCAAGTGAACATGTGAATAGCAGTTCTGAATCAGCCCCCGCAAGACTTATAAATGTGTCCCTACCTACCCTCACCGTTGAATAAGTGCCCGATGAAACCTCAAACTTCAAGGGCACAAGCGTAGATAAATATTTATCACCTATAATCAAGATCGCAATGAACAAATACAAACTTGGCAATACTAATATCGACTTATACTTCCCATACTTTTCAGATTTTTTCTCTATCATTTTTGATGCACACATAAAACCTCCCTATTACTAATAATATCCTAAGATCAAGCAGGATTAATCTGTTTATGCATGCGCCCTTCCATAGTAGTAGGAAAATCAGCTTGCAAGAATTACCACATATAACAATTAACTATAAAAATCGTTTTTTTATTCTTTATTTTCGCACATTCCTTTTTAGCGCTTGCCTCAAACATTCGTCGCAAGATACAGCCATTGTGGCGATCAGCTGAAACCTTGTTCCACAAACCCGCGCTCAAGAAAAGAGCGGACAGTTTGTAACCCGACTGCTTAAAAACGTGCATCTATGTGATCAGTTGCCCACCTCACGCCTCACACCCCAAACACCGTCGCCATACCGCCCACCCCTTTGGCCGTCAGCTTCAGTGCTCTGGAGTCCAGATGGCGGCTTACCCAGCCGCGCGTGAGCATCAGCTCCAGCAGCGCCGCCCCCAGAGCGCCACCGATGTGCGGGGCGCGTTCGCTCCAGTCCAGACAGGCGTAGGCCAGACGTCTGCGTTGCTGACGTACTGCGTCCACGTCGATGCCCAGCGCGTTCAGTGATTCGACACCCCGTTCACTGATCACATAGTCCTTGCCCTGCTCATTTAACCAGCCGGCCTTCAGTAAGGCGTCGTGCAACTTGACGGCGACTTCACCGGCGCAGTGGTCGTAACAGGTTCGAGCCTGTCTCAAGGCAGAAGGCGTGTTGGGTTTGAAGGGCGCAGCGCTGTGCTGAGTCAGTAACAGCAAGGACTCCAGCGCTTGCGCCACCTGCGCATTGGCCAGTCGATAGTAACGATGCCGGCCCTGCACGAGCATTTCCACCAGCCCCTGCTCACGCAAACGCGCGAAATGCCCGCTGGCACTCGATGCGCCTATATCGGCCAGCGCCGCCAGCTCGGTCGCGGTTCGTGCGTGCCCGTCCAGTAGCGCACAAAGCATTTTGGATCGTGCAGGGTCAGCAATGGCACCCGCCACTGCCGCCAGCGAGAGGTCTGCCGCTTCAACATCCATAGTTCAGCCATCCCTGAAGTGGTCTGGTAGGCGGCCATCATACTGCTGCCAAACCACTTGAAGGGATTCACCCGTGTATCAATCGAGTTTTTTTGGCAGAAAAGTCGTCGCAGCTACATTTCTGATGGCTGTGTTTGGCTGGGGCATAGGCTTTTACGGTCCGCCGATATTCATGTATGCCGTCATTCAGAGAACCGGCTGGTCGACCGCGCTGTGCTCGGCTGCGGTCACGGTGCATTTTCTTGCAGGTACGTTGGTCGTGGTCAACCTGCCTGCGTTGTACAAAAGGTATGGCCTCCCATGGATTACGCTTTCAGGGGCGGCAACCCTTGCTGTCGGCGTGTACAGCTGGTCGATCGCCAATCAGCCCTGGCAATTGTTCATCGCCGCGGCGCTGAGCGGGTTCGGTTGGGTAACCATGGGCGCGGCGGCGGTCAACGCTACCATCTCGCCATGGTTTGTCAGCAAGCGCCCTGGCGCATTGGCGATGGCCTATAACGGCGCGAGCATCGGCGGTGTAGTCTTTTCATCGGGCTGGGTGTACCTGATCGACCGGTTCGGGTTCAGCCTCGCTGCGGTCGTGGTGGGTGTAGTTTCAACAGGCGTGATTGCGCTCCTCGCTTTCGGTGTGTTCCGGTTCAGGCCTGAACATCTGGGTCAGCACCCCGATGACATTCGCCAGACAGCCACTGACCTGCCTCCATTCCACGAAACTGCGCCCTTAACGTTACGGAGTAACCGACCATTTCTTACGCTGGCGGCGGCCATGTCGCTCGGGCTGTTTGCGCAGATCGGCCTGATCAGCCAATTATTCCTGCTGCTGATTGATCACGTCACACAGCAGACCGCAGGTATGGCCATGGGTGTTGCTACCTGCAGCGCTATCTTCGGCAGGTTCCTGTCCAGCAGGCTGTTAGTGCCAGGCGCCTGTCGACGCCACATAGCCAGCCTGAGTTACGCCTGCCAGTGCCTGGGCTGTGTGGCGCTGATGTTTATCGGCGCAAGCTCTGTCCTGTTATGGGTCGGCATGATTCTTTTCGGTGTGGGTATCGGCAATGCGACATCACTGCCTCCGCTAATTGCCCAAGCGGAATTTCCCAGGCATCAGGTTGCGCGCGTGGTGACGTTGATCGTCGCCATCGCTCAAGGCTGCTACGCCTTTGCGCCAGCACTCTTCGGTGGTGTCCGGACTTTATTCAACGGGCCTTACAGCGACCTGATAGCGCTGGCACTTGCTGCCAGTATTCAGGCGGCAGCGATACTTGTCCTCATCAGCACTCGGCCACATGGAAAACCGTAGCCAATGCCGAAAACAGAGTGACCACTCTGCTTTTAAAAAAGAATAATAATTTCTGTAAAATAATAAAAACCACTAATTTATTGCCATAAAAATGAATTTTGCGGAATTAAAGCAAAGCTAAATCCGCATAGTTGATACCTGAATTTAAAAACAATCAACTATATAAAATTGCATTCGTGTATTTTACCGTTCAGCAATTTTCTGCTTGTCACGCACGTCTTGAAGAACCTGTCGGCCGCCCCGGCTGCCGACTTGCCTGTCTGCCTGTTTCATATTTCTATTTGGAGACTCTCCCGATGGCCAGCCCCCTGCTGCCTGTTGTTACCACGTTGCTGATATCCCTTTCCACCTTTGCCGTGTCTGCCGCTGACCGGCAGAACCCGCTGCCATCAACCTCGAGCGAGCGGCGTGCGGAAGTCGACGACCAGCGCGAACACATCACAGGTGCCGACCTTGCCGTGCAGAAAACACCTGGTGGAGCACAAACGGTTGTGGATGCCCCGATTGATACCGCAGACGCCCCTGGCAGCGATGCAGACCACTGATTTCCCCGCTGACACACAAACGATCAATCAATGAATGACGTAAGGAATAACTCCGTGTCCATGATCAAACAAGGCCTGGGCCTGAGCCTGTTGGCGCTCGGTATCGCCCAGGCAGGCAGCGTGTTCGCTGTGACGCCGATGACAGGCAATGAAGTCGAAGCGCGCGTAGGCGCAATGCTGGACAACATGACGCAATCGGAAAAAATCAATTTCTCGCGCGTTGACGACGGCCGGATGATTCCGAAGCTGGACAAGTTCAACCTGCAGGGTACGGTCGCCTATGATTCGGCGATGGGCGTGCTGGTCGGCGGCAAGACGTTCGGTGCGCAGTACCCTTCCCCGTCAGCACTCGCAGCCACCTGGAGCATCAACCGGGCCAAGGAATTCGGTCTGGCGATCGGCTACGAAACCCGCATAGCAGGTGGACAGCAAATGCTCTCGCCAGCCATCAACCTGTACCGTACGCCTTTCAACGGGCGAGCGGCTGAGTACATGAGCGGCGAAGATCCGTTTCTCGGCGCAGTACTGGCACCGGCAGTCACCAACGGTATCCAGGTTCAAGGCATCCAGGCGGCCGCCAAGCATTACCTGATGAACGAGCAGGAAGCGAATCGCCATTATCTGGACGTGAAAATTGACGAGCGAGCGATGCAAGAGCTGTATCTGCCTGGCTTCGAGTCACTGGTCAAGAACGCCAATATCGCCTCGATCATGTGCGGCTACAACAAGATCAACGGCGAATATGCGTGTGAAAACCACCACCTCATCACCGACATCCTGAAAGGCCAATGGGGCTTTCAAGGTAACGTCATGAGCGATTTCAACTCGGTTCAGGACGCCTTCAAGGGTGCCTGGGCCGGCACCGATATCGACATGCCCAGCGGCCTTCAATTCACCGAAGCCAAACTGCTGCCTTATGTCTGGAATGGTCAGTTGCACCAGAACGTGATCGACGACAAGGTGCGCAGGAACCTGAGAGCACTGGTCAGCTACGGCTTTGACAAGGGCATCAACAAGGCGCAACCGCTGGAGCATCGTGAATACGGGCAACTGGCGGCATTGAACGTGGCCAGGGAGTCGATAGTCCTGCTGCGCAACCAGCCGGTAGACGGAAACAAACCTCTGCTGCCACTGCCCAGAAACGCAAAGATAGCCGTCATCGGTGATCTGGCCATGCAGCCGCCGACCGCGCCGTTTGGTACGGCTTATTCGGCGCCCGCAAGCTATGTCACTGAACTGAGCGGGCTCAAGCAACTGGCGTCGAACACATCCAACGTGGAATACCTTTCACAGATGAGCCTGAACCCGAAGTCGTCGGTCTGGTATCAGCCAGCTAAAGACCAACAGACCATCAGCAATACCGGTGTAAAAGCCGAGTATTACGCCAATACCTCGCTGTCCGGCGACCCGGTTGCAACCCGCGTCGAACCCGGCATCAATCTGGACTGGATTACCAACACCAATCAGACCGATAACGGCACCAGCACAGTCAACGGCTATACCCCGTCAGCAGGCGCGTTCTCGGCGCGTTTCACCGGCAAGATCAAACCGACGATCAGCGGCCCTCAGGTGTTCAAGGTACGCGCGGACGGAGCCTATAAACTCTGGATCAATGACGAGCTGGTGCTTGAGGATGAGGGCTCGCAAGTCTCGTTCGACCTGATTCCAGTGGTGCCGCGTACCGTCAAAACGGCCAGTCTCAAGGCCGGCACCGAGTACAACGTGCGCCTGGAATATCGCCGGCTTAAAGGCAACTTCACCCCGGTGCTGGGCGGCATGAACGGTGTGCAGATGAGCTGGGCTTCGTTGCGTCCGCCAAAGAACCTGGCGGATTACGATGCGGTAGTGGTAGCCGCCGGCAATAACTTCGAATACGAAGGTGAATCGCTGGATCGGCCGTTCGAACTGCCGCAATTCCAGTCCGAATTGATCAGCTTCGTTCAGAAAGCCAACCCCAAAACCATCGTTGTACTGCACGGTGGCGGTGGTATGGATATGCAGCCCTGGGCTGACAAGGTAGCCGCGTCTCTGCACGCATGGTACCCGGGGCAACAGGGTGGACAGGCACTGGCCGAAATTCTGTACGGCAAGGTCAACCCGTCGGGCAAGCTGCCAATCACCCTGGACAAGAAGGCGCAGGACAACCCCAGCTATGCTTCGTACTCGAACCCGGTGCCGTACTATTTCAGCAGCGCTAATCCCCCTGTCGAAATGACCTACAGCGAAGGCCTGTACATGGGCTATCGCGGTTACGACAAAAAGCACACCAAACCGCTCTATCCATTCGGTTTCGGGCTTTCCTATACCACGTACGAGTACAGTGATCTGAAACTGTCGAGCAACGTATTGGCTCCGGGCGCGACCATTCAGGCCTCTTTCACGGTCACCAATACCGGTGACAAGGCAGGGTTTGAAGTGGCTCAGCTTTACGTGCAGCCATCCAGGCCTCAGGTTGATCGCCCGGAGAAAGAGTTGAAGGGCTTTACCAAGGTTTACCTGAAGCCAGGCGAGAGCAAAACCGTCACGATTGCACTGGACTCGCGTTCTTTCGCTTATTACTCACCCGACTCGGTGAGCTGGAACGTCGACCCTGGCAAGTTCAAGGTCCTGGTTGGCAAGGACTCGGAAAACCTGACACTCGACCGCACGGTAGTAGCGCTTTACCCGGAGCAGTTGACCACACGTGATTCAAACCCCCTTCCAGTCCCCCTGCGCAAGGCAGTACAAGTCAAGGCAGAGCAGGCTTACTAAGCAACAGTCATTCTGAGCAACAGTACGGTAATCGGTGGTCGATGCGACCACCGATTACTCTCATGCGACTGATCGTTGATCAGCGCCCTGTCAGATCCTGCGCCAGTCGTTCGAGAAACCTGGCAAATGCGCTGTCTATCTGCACATCTGCTGGCGATCGAAGCCACTGAATCTGCATGCCGTCCATCATCGCAGCTATCTCGAGGCTGATTTGCCTGACATCAACGTCCTGGCGAATTTCACCTGCCTGAACCAGCACATTCAGATGCGTCTGAAGATGACTGTGCACAATCTGGAAACGCTCACTGAACCAGCGGTGCGCAGGGTGCGTGACCGACAGACTTTCAGTGTTGATGATCATCAGTGCCTGGCTGATGGAGGCGTCTTCGATGCTGAAACTCATGACCTGCTTCAGAAAGGCCATGAACCCCTCCAGCGAAGCGACTTGCCCGGCGTCCTGCAACCTGGCAACAACGTACTGATCCCGATGCTCAAGAACAGCTTGCAGCAACACCAGTTTGGTCGGGAAATGATGCAGCAATCCGACCTGAGAGAGACCTGCAACCTTGGCAATGTTAGACAGCGAGGCACCCGCATAGCCATCCCGGGCGAAGATGGTCATGGCTGCCTGAATGATCTCGGCCTTGCGCACCTCCCCTTTGGGCAGACGTCGCTTCACCGCAGGCTGCTTGACTGTGGCGGGTGTATCAGAACTGTTTGAATTCACGGACATACGAAGGGCACTGTTCGCACAACGAAAGAATAAATCGTAGCATGCGGCCGGGAAAAACCCGGAAAAAAGGCCTGGCCACCGATATTGACGCCCTTTAAAGAAACCCACGCGAATGCCGATGCATACCGAAGCCCGACGGTATGTCGATCGCCATAGAGAGACATACCCAAAGTACGGCATCTGACACCCGGACGCGCAGGGGGACTGGCAAACCTCGACAGTGACTGATTGCAGTACGCAAGGCAGGCTACGGGCAGGTGCCCGCCCATGCAGACAATTAACGTGTGAGCCGGAGGCGCTCTGAAATACCTGACAAGAGAAGAGCTGGAAGCACAGGTCGTGCACCTGCGCGCAGCACTTGAAGAAGCCGGTATCGACGCTGGGCCGGACAACGGCGCAGCAGCACTGCCCAGCCCGGAGGTGCGCAAGCGTGCGGCCTTTGACAGCGCGCTGGACTTTGCCATGATCCTCACGGATCCAGACGGCATCATTACCGACTGGAATCCGGGTGCAGAACAGGTGTTAGGCTGGTCCGCTGCACAAATGGTCGGGCAGGATGCAGAGTGCTTCTTCACGCCGGAGGACCGCGCCTGCGGCCGGATCGAACATGAAATGCAACTCGCTCTGAGC
Organism: Pseudomonas syringae group sp. J254-4; assembly: GCF_032586855.1. Taxonomy (NCBI): domain Bacteria; kingdom Pseudomonadati; phylum Pseudomonadota; class Gammaproteobacteria; order Pseudomonadales; family Pseudomonadaceae; genus Pseudomonas; species Pseudomonas syringae group sp. J254-4. The sequence goes on from NZ_JAWHOO010000016.1 coordinate 80,940, forward strand.
GTCGGCCGAGCGTCGGACGAACGCTGGCACCTGCGCAAGGATGGTCAGCTGTTCTGGGCGTCTGGAGAAATGATGCCGCTGTATGACGAGGAAAATACTCACCTTGGCTTCGTCAAGATCCTGCGCGACCGCACCCGGGAGCATCTGGTGGCACGTGCAACCGAAGAAGCCCAGGAACGTTACCGGTTGGCCGCCAAGGCTACCAATGACGCAATATGGGATTGGGATTTTGCCGCCAACCACGTGCTCTGGAATGACGCACTGGAACAGGCATACGGCCACCCGCTGGCAACACTGGACACCTCGGGTGACTGGTGGATAGCCCAGATCCATCCCGATGACCGGACACGCATTTACCACTCTATCCATGCTGTGATCGACGGCCACGGCACTGCCTGGACCGATGAATACCGTTTTCGTCGGCTCGATGGTACTTACGCCGATGTTCTGGACCGTGGCCATGTGATACGCAACAACGAGGGCAAGGCCGTACGCATGATCGGCGCGATGCTCGACCTGTCACAGATGCAGCAGGCAGAAAACGCGCTGCGCAAGAGCGAAGAGCGCTCCAGGGCCATGCTGGAGACCATCGAAGCAGCGTTCGCCATCATCCAGGTCAAGTTCGATGCAGACGACAGCCCGGTAGACTACCGCTTCATCGAGGTCAACCCTGCCTTTGAACGTCAGGCGGGTGTCGATTTGCGTGGCAAGTGGGTGACCGAGTTTGCCCCGGACCTGGAGCGTTTCTGGTTTGAGGCTTATGGTCATGTCGCCAAAACCGGCGAGCCTGCCAATTTCGAGAATTACGCCAAGGCGTTCGAGCGCTGGTTCGAAGTCAGAGCGGTGCGTGTCGGTGAACCGGCTGATCGACAGATTGCAGTCATCTTCAGTGACGTGACGGAAAGACGCAACGCCGAGGAGCGATTGCGCACCAGCGAAGCCGTCGCACGCGCGAACGTCGACCGCGTTCAGCTCGCCCTCGCCGCAGGTGCGATTATCGGTACCTGGCATTGGGACTTGACGGCCGACCGCTTTACCGTCGACGAAGCCTTCGCCAAGGCGTTTGGTCTTGACCCCGCTCTGGGCTTCGATGGTTTGAGTCTGGAACAGGTCATTGCCACTGTTCATCCCGAAGACAAGCAAGGCTTGATCGATGCGATCAACGCGGTCATCACCAGTGGGCGTGTTTATGCCCACCAGTATCGGGTCCGCCGTGCCGACGGTCTGTACTACTGGATAGAGGCGAACGGCCGCGTCGACCGTGCCGATGACGGCACTCTCCTGAGCTTCCCGGGCGTGCTCATCAACGTTGATGAACGACGCGCTGTGGCGGCCGAGCGCGACCGGGCCACTGCGGCGCTGCGCTCGCTGAACGACACGCTTGAACAGCGCGTGGCAGCACGCACTGCGGAACTGATGCAGGCTGAAGAAAAACTGCGTCAGTCGCAGAAAATGGAAGCTGTCGGGCAACTGACTGGCGGTCTCGCCCATGATTTCAACAACCTGCTGGCAGGCATTTCCGGTGCTCTGGAACTGATGAGTACCCGTATTGCGCAAGGGCGCTGGAACGATGTAGACAAATACATCGTCACCGCACAGGGCGCCGCCAAGCGCGCAGCGGCCTTGACCCACAGGCTGCTGGCCTTCTCTCGACGTCAGACGCTGGACCCGCAGCCGACCGACGTTAACAGGCTGATGAAAGGCATGACGGACCTTATCCAGCGCACGGTCGGCCCCAGCATCGTGGTCGAAACCATTGGCACCATAGGTCTATGGCCAACGCTGGTCGACGCAAGCCAGCTGGAGAACGCGCTGCTGAATCTGTGTATCAACGCCCGCGACGCGATGCCGGACGGCGGCCGCATCACGATCGAGGCCAGCAACCAGTGGATAGAGGGTGAGGTGGCGCAGGGTCACGATATGCCTGAGGGTCACTATCTGTCGCTGTGCGTGACCGACACCGGCACAGGCATGACGCCCGATGTCATCGCCAAGGCATTCGACCCCTTCTTCACCACCAAGCCCATTGGTCAGGGCACCGGTCTTGGTCTGTCGATGATTTACGGGTTCGCCAACCAGTCCGGCGGCCGGGTGCGCATTCAGTCGCAGGTGGGCAAGGGAACATCGATATCCCTTTATCTGCCGCGTTACGACGGTAAGGCGACCAGAGACGAGAGCGATGTGCACCAGGCGCCGTTCGAAGTCACCCAGTCTGGAGAGACCATTCTGATCGTGGACGACGAACCGACGGTACGCATGTTGCTTACCGATGCGCTCGGCGATCTGGGTTATACCCTGATCGAGGCGGCCGACAGCCTGGCCGGCCTCAAACTGCTGCGCTCGGACGTGCATATCGATCTGCTCATCACCGACGTGGGCTTGCCCGGTGGCATGAACGGGCGACAAATGGCCGACGCCGGACGCGAAGTACGTCCGCATCTGAAAACCTTGTTCATCACCGGTTATGCGGAAAACGCTGCCATCGGTGACGAGCAACTCGGACCCGGCATGCGGGTATTGACCAAGCCGTTTGCGATTGATGCTCTGGCTGCCCGAGTCCAGGAATTGATGAGTGCCTGATGCAACAGGCTCGTTGCAATCGTGCTTCGGGCCTTCGACATTGAGCGCTGCGCAAACCCGGTGCTAACATGCGCGACCGCCATGCAGGCAAGGGAATAACCGGGTCATGAGCAGTATCCGCGAGCGCAACAAAGAACTCATCCTGCGCGCTGCCAGCGAGGAATTCGCCGACAAGGGCTTCGCCGCCAGCAAGACCAGCGATATCGCGGCCAAGGCCGGTGTTCCCAAACCCAACGTCTATTACTACTTCAAATCCAAGGAAAACCTCTATCGCGAGGTGCTGGAAAGCATCATCGAGCCCATCCTGCAAGCGTCGACGCCGTTCAATCCTCAAGGTGTACCGGCCGATGTACTGAGCAGCTATATCCGCTCGAAGATCCAGATTTCCCGTGACCTGCCCTTTGCCTCGAAAGTGTTCGCCAGCGAGATCATGCACGGTGCCCCGCACCTTACGTCAGAGCAGATCGAACAGCTCAATGGGCAGGCGCGGCACAATATCGAATGCATTCAGGCCTGGATCGACAGCGGGCAGATCGCCCCGCTCGACCCCCATCACCTGATGTTCACCATCTGGGCCGCGACCCAGACCTACGCAGATTTCGACTGGCAGATCGCAACCGTCACCGGCAAGGCGAAACTGGAAGACGCCGATTACGAGGCCGCGACCCGGACCATTCTCAGGCTGGTGCTCAAGGGTTGCGAGCCGGATTGCTGAACCCCACCCTGCTTTCCTGCAGACGCAAAAAACCCGCCGAAGCGGGTGGTTTTGCAACATGACCATTCCGACATCCTGTCAGTAGCCTCCTGGCAATGGTCGATCTTCCCTGATCGCTGCGGCGTTCCTTCGCTGCAGCTGTTGAATTGGATCCTACATTCACTCCGGGTCAGTCGATAGAGCCAATCGCGTCTGTTGGTGTAAGCCTTTCGCTATACCCGTGTAGGTCTGTAAAAAAATGTGACTGTCATCTCATGTTTGGTCATGATGCGCCGAGAAGCTTAAAAGGCTCTGCATCGCGTGCTGCGCGGCTCGGTTGCCATAAAAAGAAAAAATAATGCACGGGATGACGATCATGAGTATGCGCAGTTTTTCCATCAGCCGCCGTTTGTGGCTGATCCTTGTGGTTTCAGTGCTGATGCTTTTTGTTTTGTCGGCGACCTTGCTCAGACAGATCCATAACGATCTGTATCAGGCCAAGGCCGAAAAAACCATGCATGTGGTCCAGACCGCCAGCGGCATACTCACCTATTACCAAGGGCTTGAGGCCGCGGGCAGCATGACGCGCGAAGCCGCGCAACAACAGGCCCTGAAAGAGATAAAGGGCCTGCGTTACAGCCAGAACGACTACTTCTGGATCAACGACCTGCGCCCGGTGATGATCATGCACCCCACCAACGCCAAGCTCGAAGGCCAGGATATATCGACCATCAGAGACCCGGACGGCTTTGCAGTGTTCAACGAAATGGTCACGCTGGTCAAAGCCAAGGGTGCCGGGATGGTGAATTATCGTTGGCCCAAACCGGGCGCCAGCGAGCCGGTGAAAAAGACCTCCTACGTGCAATTGTTTCAACCCTGGGGCTGGATTCTGGGCTCGGGCGTGTATGTGGACGACGTAGCCGCAGAGTTCAAGGCACAGCTATGGAACGCCGGCATTTTCATCGCAGGCATCGTGCTGGTCATGATCCTGCTGCTGGTCATGATTGTGCGCAGTATCGTGCGACCGCTGAGAGCGGCAGTCGGTGCAATGGCCAACATCGCCAGTGGCGAAAGTGACCTGACCCGCACGCTGGAAACCCACGGCAAGGATGAAATCACCGAGCTGGGCGTGCACTTCAACGCCTTTGTCGCCAAGCTGCGCAATGTCGTCGGCCAGTTGCAGAATTCGGCCGTGGCGCTGGGCCAGGCCTCGACGGATCTGGGCAGCAATGCCGAGCAAGCGCAGAAACGCAGCGAGCAGCAGTCCCAACAAATGGACCTGGTTGCCACCGCGGTCAACGAAGTGACCTATGGCGTACAGGACGTGGCCAAGAACGCCGAGCATGCCGCCAACGAAATGCGTGATGCCGAGTCACAGGCACAGCAGGGTCAGGTCAACATCGATAACAGCCTGCGCCAGATCGGGCACCTGTCCGCCACCATCGGTCAGGCCGTTGAAGTAATGCAGAGTCTGGCCGGCGAGAGCACGCAGATCGGCAGCGTACTGGAAGTCATCAGTTCGATTGCCGAGCAGACCAACCTGCTGGCACTGAACGCCGCCATCGAAGCGGCACGCGCAGGTGAACAGGGTCGTGGCTTTGCCGTGGTGGCTGACGAGGTACGTCTACTGGCCCAGCGCACCCAGAAGTCGACCGCAGAAATCCAGGCCATGATCGAACGCCTGCAAAAGCATTCCGACGCGGCGGTCAAGGTAATCGGCGACAGCAGCCGTTCCTCGCAACTGACTATCGAGCAGGCCAACCAGGCAGGCCAGAGCCTGACGTCCATCAGTCAGGCGCTACGCAACCTCAACAGCCTGAATACCTCCATTGCCAGCGCCACTCTGCAGCAGACGCATGTGGTGGACGACATCAACCAGAACGTGACACAGGCCGCGCAATTGTCCCAAAGCACCGCACTGGCCGCTGAACAATCGACTTCGGCCAGCCTGCACCTGCGCGACTTGAGCGAAGAACTGAACGGGCTGCTGAAGCAGTTCCGGGTTTAAATCTGCATTGCGATGGGGTGCACGGAACCTAGTGCGCCTCTTGTTGCCTGACACCTGCTTAATCAATCGCTCATTTAGCTGCTTATTTATTGCAGGGGGTCACATGCGCACACTGGAATTGGCAGGCAGAACTGTACCAGTGCTGGGTCAGGGCACCTGGCACATGGGTGAAAAAGGGCACCTGCGCTCGGCAGAAATTGCTGGCCTTTGCCTGGGTATCGAACAGGGCCTGACCCTGATCGACACCGCCGAGATGTACGCCGACGGCGCTGCCGAAGAGATCGTCGGGCAAGCCATCGCCGGGCAACGCGACAAGGTATTCGTGGTCAGCAAGGTCTACCCGCACAATGCCAGCCGTAGCGGTATCCCGGCTGCATGCGAAGCAAGCCTGCGCCGGATGAACACCGACTACATCGACCTTTATCTGCTGCACTGGCCGGGTCAGTACCCACTGACCGAAACCGTCGAAGCCTTCGAACGCCTGCAGGAAGCCGGAAAAATCGGCGCCTGGGGTGTTTCCAACTTTGATGTCCCGGACATGATCGAGCTGAACAACCCGCGTTGCGCGACCAATCAGGTGCTGTACAACCCGGAACAACGCGGCATCGAGTTCGACCTGATGCTGTGGAGCGCTGATCGCCACCTGCCATTGATGGCGTACTGCCCGATTGGCCAGGCCGGCGATCTGCTTTACCACCCTGCCCTGCACGAAATCGCCAAACGCCATGACGCAACACCGGCGCAGATTTCCCTGGCGTGGGTGCTGCGTCAGGACAACATGATCGCCATTCCCAAGGCGACCAACCCGGAGCATATTCGTCTGAACATCGCTGCCGAGCAGATTCGCCTCACCGAGCGCGACCTGGCCGACATTGACCTGGCCTGGCCAGCGCCGACTCGCAAAGTACCGCTGGCAATGGTCTGACCGGTGTCGATGCAGTAGCAGCTGTCGATTGACTGAACGGCCGCCAATGCGGCCGTCTCTTCATGTGACAGATGACACACCCGGCAACAAGCTGTCACAAATATGAAATAACGCCTTGTCATCATGCGGCCTTCGCCTCCCTGCCCGGGCCAGGCCGCACGTGGACAGCCATGAACCACAGTATTGCTCACCACCATCAGGACTCCGACCTTTTCGGTCTGCTCTACGGCTTCCGTTTTCGCCACGCTGAAAGTGGCCAGGAAATCGGTTCGGCCGCCGCGCTGGATTACCTGCAAAACCCTCCCGAAGAGAACGACTTCATCTGGCTGCACCTGAACCTGTCGCACGCAGCCTGCGAGCGCTGGATGAAAACCCATCTGGACCTTCCGGAAGAGTTTTTCGAGGCCCTGCACGAGGGTTCGCGTTCCACCCGAATCGAGCACGTCGACGCCACGTTGCTGGCAGTAGTCAACGATGTGGTGTTCGATTTCAACAGGCTCTCGACCGACATCTCGACCTTGTGGGTCTGCGCGCGCCAGCGTTTGCTGATCACCGCCCGGCTGCAGCCACTGCGTTCGGTAGACAAGTTGCGCTCGGCGGTCAAACGCGGCGAACAGTTCGATTCACCGCTGGAACTGCTCGCGCACCTGCTGAGTGATCAGGGCGAAGTGCTGACCCAGTTTCTGCGCAAGACCAGCGTCAACGTCGACCGCATTGAAGACCAGTTGCTTTCGCAGCGACTGAGCAACAATCGCTCCGAACTCGGTGCAATGCGCCGGGTGCTGGTGCGACTGCAACGTCTGCTGGCGCTGGAACCGGGTTCGTTGATGCGGTTGTTGCACAAGCCTCCGCAATGGCTGCGCGAGCAGGATGTCCAGGCGCTGCGTCAGTCCATCGAAGAGTCCTCGCTGGTGATCAACGACCTCACGGCACTGGGCGAGCGCATCAAACTGTTGCAGGAAGAGATTGCCGCCAATCTCAACGAACAGAGCAGCAGAACCCTGTTTACCCTGACCGTGGTAACGGTTCTGGCGTTGCCGATCAACATTGTCGCGGGCTTTTTCGGCATGAACGTGGGGGGTGTGCCACTGGCATCCGACCCTGAAGGCTTCTGGATTCTGGTGGCACTGGTCGCGACGTTTACGCTGGTCGCGGGACGCTGGGCGTTTCGCAAGCGTGGCGATTATTGACCCGGCCTGCCGGTTGTCAGAAATCTGGCGCAAAAGGCCACTGATTACTCGCATGTCGCATCTCTGTCACATTTTGCAATGACCATGTCAATATTCTTTCAATCAGGATTGCGAACATGGCTATAAACGCACTTTCTCCCGATGCGACGGGCCGGGCGGGCCTGTCGGCAACTCACTTCGGGCGCAAACCGGGTCGACTGACCATGGTCATCTTCTTCGCGATACTCATCGCCGGCCTGCTTTTCACTGGCTACAGCCTCAAGCAGGATGTCGACGACATGGGCACGGTGGTCACCACCTGGACCCCGTTCGTGCTGCTGGGCGTGGCGTTGCTGATTGCACTGGGGTTCGAATTCGTCAACGGTTTCCATGACACCGCCAACGCGGTCGCCACCGTGATCTATACCCATTCCCTGCCACCCGGCTTTGCGGTGGTCTGGTCAGGGTTCTTCAACTTTCTCGGCGTGATGCTCTCCAGTGGTGCGGTGGCGTTCGGCATCATCGCGCTGCTGCCAGTGGAACTGATTCTGCAAACCGGCTCATCGGCAGGCTTTGCGATGATCTTCGCGCTGTTGATCGCGGCGATCATCTGGAACCTCGGCACCTGGTGGCTGGGTCTGCCGGCGTCCTCGTCACACACGCTGATCGGCTCGATCATCGGGGTCGGTATCGCCAACGCCCTGATGCACGGACGAGACGGCACCAGTGGCGTGGACTGGTCTCAGGCGACCAAAATAGGCTACTCGCTGTTGCTCTCGCCGCTGGTGGGTTTCGGCTGTGCCGCCTTGCTGTTGCTGGCCATGCGCATGTTCATCAAGAACCGTGCGCTGTACAAGGCACCGGAAGGCAACGCACCGCCACCGCTGTGGATTCGCGCCATGCTGATCGTGACCTGCACCGGCGTATCATTTGCTCATGGCTCCAACGACGGGCAGAAAGGCATGGGGCTGATCATGCTGATTCTGGTCGGTACCCTGCCGATGGCCTATGCGCTCAACCGCACCATGCCGGCCGATCAAGCCACTCAGTTCGGCGCGGTGGCAGAGGTCACCCAACAGGCACTGATGCGCAGTGTTCCCCTGCCTGCCCCGGCTGACTCGCGCCAGACCCTGTCGGATTATCTGGTCAGCAAACAGGCAGGTCCCGACCTGATCCCTGCGCTGGCGGTCATGACCGGCAAGATCGGCAATCAGGTCGCCAGCTACGGCTCGCTCTCGAAGGTGCCAGCGGAAGCGGTGACCAACGTTCGAAACGACATGTACCTGACCTCGGAAACCATCCGGGTGATGGATAAGAACAAGGTAGGCAATTTCGACGCCGATACGCAGACCAAGCTCGATGCGTTCAAAGGGCAGATCGACAGCGCGACGCGTTTTATTCCGACCTGGGTCAAGATTGTGGTCGCTATTGCCCTGGGGCTGGGCACGATGGTCGGCTGGAAACGCATCGTCGTGACGGTAGGTGAGCGCATAGGCAAGACGCACATGACCTACGCACAAGGCGCGTCGGCAGAAGTCGTGGCGATGTTCACCATCGGCGCGGCGGACATGTACGGGCTGCCAGTTTCGACCACCCACGTGCTGTCGTCCGGGGTGGCCGGTTCGATGGTCGCCAATGGCTCGGGGCTGCAAATGCGCACCTTGCGCAATCTGGCCACCGCCTGGGTGTTGACCCTGCCGGCCGCCATCCTGCTTTCGGGTTCTCTGTACTGGGTGTTCAGTAAGCTGTTTTGAGGTCTTTGGCGAGCGGTGCCTGCTGCCATCAAGTCTTGATGCAGGTCGCAAAGAGGACGCGGAGCGTCCAGAAAGGCATGCGACGCGGAGCGTCGCACGATAGTTGCGATTATCGTGCCTCAGGATCCGGTGGTTGATCACCCTCTACGCTGGTGTCGATACTCACCACCACCGACATTCCCGGCCGTAAATGCTCCAGCATTGGCTGATCGGCATCGACCACGATGCGCACCGGGATGCGCTGGGAAATCTTCACGAAGTTGCCGGTCGCGTTATCGGCGGGCAGCAGACTGAATTCAGAACCTGCGGCAGGCGAAATGCGTTGTACGTGGCCGTGCATCTGGTGGCCGTCCAGCGCATCAACGGTAAAGCTCACCGGCTGGCCAAGGCGCACATGGGCCATCTGGGTCTCTTTCATGTTGGCCACGATCCAGCGCTGCTCGGGTACCAGCGCCATCAATTGTGCGCCCGAATTGACGTAGGCACCAAGGCGCACGCCGATCTGCCCCAACTGCCCGTCACGCGGGGCGACAATGCGAGTGTTGTCCAGGTCGATGCGCGCCAGCTCGATGGCTGCCTGCGCATTGGCCACTGAAGCTTCCAGTGAGCCACGATTGACGATCACCGTTTGCAGGTCCTCGCGGGCGATCTGCAATACCGCCTTGGCTTCAGCAACCGCAGCGTTTGCCTGCGCATCGGCGGCACGCGTGACATCCAGCTCGCTTTTCGAAACCGAACCGTCGGTCACCAGTGCCTGATTGCGACGCAGATCGGCAGCGCTCTTGCGGCTCTGGGCGATGCTGTTCTGCAGTTCGGCCTGGCGCTGGCCGATGGTCGCTTCGGCACTGCGTCGCTGTTGCAGGTTATTGGCCAGCGAGGCTTTCTGTACCGCCAGTTGCGCAATAGCCTGATCCAGGCGCTGGCGATAAATACGGTCATCCAGGCGCACCAGCAAGTCGCCGGCCTTGACGAACTGGAAGTCCTGAACCGGCACTTCGTACACATACCCGCTCAACTGCGGCCCGATCAGCGTGGTCTGGCCCTTTACCTGGGCGTTCTCGGTGCTCTCTATCGGGCTGGCAAACGGCGGCAGTTGCCAGGCATACAGCACAACCATTACCCCGATCAGCGCGACGGCAGCGAAGATCACCGAAGACACGACTCGCTTGCGGGCCGAGCGCGGCTTGCTGGTCACCGGGGACGTCAACGGTGCCGGTGGCGGCGCGCTGCGGGTTGTTTCTGTATCTGAGGTCGTGGATTCGTTCATGAAGATTTAACGCCGGAATTGGATACGGAGGGCGAAGCGGCAGGTGCTACAGGCGCCAGCGCCAAAGGTTGAGTGGTCATTTTCAGCCACAGGACCCGGGCTGAAATCCAGATCATGGTCAGCACGGCAATCAGGGCGATCAGCATGAACACATCGTTATAGGCCAGCACGTTGGCTTCTCGGGTCGCAGCCGTAGCGATTGCGCGCATGCCTTGAGTGTTGCGCAGCGACGGGTCGGCAATAACCGAACTGTAACTGGCGCTGTAGCTCTGCAATCGCGCCTGAACCAGCGGGTCAATCAGGGTCAGGTGTTCAACGATATGACTGGAGTGAAACTTCTCGCGCACGATCTGGAAAGTGCCCAGTGCAGCAGACCCGATCAGGCCGCCAATGTTTTGTGTGATCCCGAACAACACCGAAAAACTCACCATGTTGCGCGGGTTGGCCAGTACCCCGCTGATCCCCAGCACCAGCGTCGGACCGAGAAAAAACGTACCGCCGAACGCCAGCAGGAATTGACTGAGGTACATGTTCGACTGACGGGTCAGATTGGTCGAATGGCTGTCCATCCAGGCACCGACGGCCATCATCGCCAGAGAAATCAGCAACGGCTTGATCAGGTGCGCGGGGTTGATGGTCAGCGCACTGACCGCCAACCCGGCGACACTGCCCAGCAACATCACCATATACAGCGTGTGCAGTTGCTGACTGCCCATGTTCAGCGCCTGAAGAAAACCTACCGCGCCCACTGACTGCTCGGACAGCACCACGCGAAACAGGATAACGGCCAGCCCGAGACGCAGAATCGCCCCGCTGCCGAGCCAACGCGTGATCAGCAACGGATTGCTGCGATTATGCTCAATGGCCAGTCCGGCGCAGATCAGCACAATGGAGGCCGCCGACGCCAGGCCTATCCACTGCGCTTCCAGCCACCATTCGATACGCCCCAGTGAGAGAACCGCACAGAGCAGCGCAAAACCGCCGGCCAGCAGGCCGAAGGTCAGAAAATCCAGTTTTTCGAACGCCTTGAAACGATCACCCGGTGGCAGCTTGAGCAGCAGTACGCAACCCAGCGAGAGTAGCGCCATACCCAGTTCAAACAGGTACAAACCGCGCCACTGGGCGATCTGCAACAAGTCTTCGGACACCAGCCGGGCCAGCGGCGTCGCCAGCTGGGCAGTGCCAAGCCCGAGCACCAGCGCCTTGAGCCGCCACTTCTGCGGAAACGCCTGAATCATGTAGTACAGCCCAAGGGTACTGAGCGCAGCACCGACCATGCCGTGCGCCGCACGCACGGCGATGGCCGAGTCAATATCGTTGACGAACAGGTGCGCCAGCGTCACCAGCGCATAAAGCACCAGAAACAGTTCGGTGAACGCGCGCAAACCGAACTGCTGACGAAACTTCACCAGCAGCAGATTCATTGACACATTGGTCATGATGTACGCAGCGGGCAACCAGGCGATGTCTTGCGAAGTCGCACCCAGCGCACCCTGCAAATACGGCAGGTTGGCAACCACCAGCGCGTTGCCGAGCCCGCCAGTCAGCGCGACGATCACCCCCACCAGCGCAAATGCCCAGCGCCGCGCATCGGAATGCAGCGGCGTCGAAGGCGAGCCGGGCATGGTCGGACGCTCATGGGCGGCCCACTCGCGCGGGGCATATTTATCGGTCATAAAGAACGGTCATGGAGGCTTTCATGGGTGCACCCGAGGAATTCCCTTTTGTGACACTAATGACAGTCATAATACTCATCAGCCAGGCAATGATTCACCTCAGCCAGCCCGGCGCAGTAAAGCTCAGTCCCCCGCAAACGCTCTAAATAGTGGCTTTGTAAAACTTCAGGCTATGCTTAAACGCAGTTTTGCTTTGCACATTTGCGCTGCTAGGATCTTCTGCGACGCTCCAACAAGACTCGAACAAGAAGAAAGCGCAACCGAACAAGGAGTTCAGAATGAGTTCACAGGTTTCATCGGCCCGCCCGGTTCGACAACCCACCAGCCGGGATTCGATCGTTGTCGAGGTGCGTAACCACATGGGTCACCTGACCCTCAATCGCCCGGAAGGCCTGAACGCAATCGATCTGAACATGGTCCGCACGCTCCGCCAGCAGCTTGATCTCTGGGCTGACGACCCGTCTGTTCATGCCGTGGTTCTGCGCGGCGCAGGTAGCAAGGCATTCTGCGCAGGCGGCGATATCCGTTCACTGTACGAAAGCCATCAGAACGGCCAGGACCTGCACTACACGTTCTTTGCCGAAGAGTATGAGCTGGACCTGACCATTCACCGTTACCGCAAACCGATACTGGCCCTGATGGACGGTCTGGTGCTGGGCGGCGGCATGGGCCTGGTCCAGGGCGCAGACCTGCGCGTGGTGACCGAACGCAGCCGGCTGGGCATGCCGGAAGTCGCCATTGGCTACTTTCCGGATGTCGGCGGCAGTTATTTCCTGTCGCGTCTTCCTGGCGAGCTGGGCACCTGGCTGGGCGTGACCGGGTCACAGATCGGCGCTGCCGATGCCTTGTACTGCGGTCTTGCCAACTGGTCGATGAACAGCGAACTGCTGCCGCGCCTCGACCATATGCTCGACCACCTGAAATGGAAATCGACGCCACTCAAGGACCTGCAGGGTGCCCTCGCCAAGCTGGCGACCCAACGCCTGCCCTACCCGCCTCTGGAAACCCTGCGTCCGGCCATTGATCATTTTTTTGGTTTGCCGGATATCCCCAGCATGCTCGAGCAGTTGCAAGAGGTGGTAATCGGCGACACCCGTGAGTGGGCGCTGGATACCGTCGACCGCATGAAGCGTCACTCGCCGCTGGCGATGGCCGTGACCCTGGAAATGCTCCGTCGTGGCCGTCACTTGCCATTACAGGACTGCTTTGCCATGGAACTGCACCTGGACCGCCAATGGTTCGAGCGCGGCGACCTGATTGAGGGCATACGCGCCCTGATAATCGATAAAGACAAGAAGCCGCAATGGAAACACGCCAGCGTGCAGGACGTCAGCAGCACGCATGTGCAGAGTTTCTTCAGCGGTGTGGAGAATTAAGTCGTGCACGACCTTGAATTGACCGAAGAACAGGTAATGATTCGCGACATGGCGCGCGACTTTGCCCGCAACGAAATCGCCCCGCACGCCCAGGCCTGGGAAAAGGCTGGCTGGATCGATGATGCGCTGGTCGCCAAACTTGGCGAGCTGGGCCTTTTAGGCATGGTGGTGCCGGAGCAATGGGGCGGCACTTACATCGACTACGTCGCCTATGCGCTGGCGGTTGAGGAGATCTCCGCCGCCGACGCAGCTACCGGCACGCTGATGAGCGTACACAGCTCAGTCGGCTGCGGGCCGGTGCTCAATTACGGGACTGATGAGCAGAAACACACCTGGCTGGAAAAGCTCGCCACCGGTCGGGCGATAGGCTGCTTTTGCCTGACCGAACCGCATGCGGGCTCCGAAGCCCATAACCTGCGCACTCGTGCCGAGCTGCAAGGTGATGAGTGGGTCATCAATGGTGCCAAACAGTTCGTCAGCAACGGCAAACGCGCACAACTGGCCATCGTGTTTGCCGTGACCGACCCACAGCTCGGCAAAAAGGGCCTGTCAGCGTTTCTGGTGCCCACCGAAAACCCCGGTTTCGTGGTTGACCGTAGTGAACACAAGATGGGCATCAGGGCGTCCGACACCTGCGCCGTCACGCTTAACAATTGCCGTATCCCGGCGGCCAATCTGCTGGGTGAGCGCGGCAAGGGGCTGTCCATTGCCCTCTCCAATCTGGAAGGTGGCCGTATCGGCATCGCGGCGCAGGCGCTGGGCATCGCCCGCGCCGCGTTTGAGGCCGCGCTGGCCTATGCGCGTGAACGCGTGCAGTTCGACAAGCCGATCATCGAGCACCAGAGCATCGCCAACCTGTTGGCCGATATGCACACCCGCATCAATGCCTCGCGGCTGTTGATTCTGCATGCCGCGCGCCTGCGCAGCGCCGGGCAGCCGTGCCTGTCCGAAGCCTCGCAAGCCAAGCTGTTCGCTTCGGAAATGGCCGAATGGGTGTGCTCCAAAGCCATCCAGATTCATGGTGGCTATGGCTACCTGGAGGATTACCCTGTCGAGCGTTTCTACCGGGACGCGCGAATCACCCAGATTTACGAAGGCTCCAGTGAGATCCAGCGCCTGCTGATTGCCCGCGAACTGCGTCATTATCTGGTCTGATAAACGCGATTGCCCCGGCGATGCCTGTCGCCGGGGCATGCTGTCAGCGCGGCATGAATCGCTCCCGCCCAAGCAGTGTCACCAGCAACGCGACCGAGTCGGCGTTTTTAAGCGTGATGTCGATACGCTTGCGAACATCGTCGTAAAACACGTCTCGAGCCTCATCTAGGGTCTTCTTACCCGCTATCCGCAGAATCGTCTGCTTACCATTACCGTCCGTTCGCCTCAAGTCGCGCCACGCGTCTTCATCCAGCTGCCTGAACAGTTTGTCGCGGTCAGTGTGGTAGGACAGGGTCTTCTGCTGTTGATAGGTCAGCTCGTTTCTGATGCGCAGTCGATACTCCGATGCATCATCCAGTAAATCAACAAACGGCGCCTGAGATTCGAGATAGGCAATGTCGTCAGTCTTGAGCACCAGGTGAGATAACTCATGAATCAGGATCGTGGCGCGATAATGCGGACCATGCTTGAATTCACCCGAGCGAATGACGTTGAGCTTGAAACGGTAGGTAGGCAAACGAAAGAACTGCTCAGTCAGAAAAACCCGCCTTAATGGGTCAGCTTCGAAGATAAACGCACTGGCGGACTCGTTGCCCACCCGGTTAATGCCGACCACGTAACGCTTGGAGTCGATAGGCGACATCGAAGGGCTCATCAACTCCTCGTAAATCTTGGTAACGGCCTTTTTGGTGACTTTATACACATGCTCATCCGGGACCTTCTGAGCAAAAAAATCAGCCAGTATCTTTTCCGTCCGTGGATCTGCCTTTCCGTCCGGCAATCGCCTGGTCAGGTTGGCCAGACAGTTTTCCAGATAGTGCTGAGCCTGAGCATATGCATCTTCGATGGCCTGGGCCATTTCTCGATAGGAATGTCGAATCTCGGACATACCTCGAGCATTGATGACTATGAGGTCGTCAACCAGATCATCAATGACGCTGCCTTCAATACGGGTAAGCGCACCACCGCCACCTCTTAGCCCGCCCTGAATATCGAGTTTCCATTGCTGATCGGCATCAAGACTGACCGAGGGGCCAATCTTCTTGCCCGCAATAATGAACCAACCGTCCTCATCGGACTGCAATTCATAGGTCTTACCACCAATGGCTGCATACTTTCTACCGGTGGCCGGATCGCGGTAGACACTTAACAGCTCATCCCTTTGCAGCGTGTACAAGGCGATGTCATGAGCTTCGAATTCGCGCAGACGGTCTCGTATCTGCTGCGTCAGTGAGCTATTGCTCCAGGAAAACCCGGACTCATCGGGCTCATCTTCCAGTTGCAAAAGCGTGTCGGACAGAGCAGCGTCGTCTGGTAACGTGCTGGTCTCGTCAACCGCACGTGATGTGAATGCCGAAGAGTTCTGACCGGAAGAGATCATTACGCTCAAGGCAGCCATGAACTCCGACAGGGCCTTGCCCCAGTGCTGCCCCCCGGCCGAGATGACCGACAGATTCAATAGCGCCTGCCCCTGGATGATACCAACCAATGCACCCAGACGCCCCGGCATCAGTGCCATGACTTGCTCGGCCCCCAGAGCGAACAGGTACCGGGAAGCAGCGCGGCGCTGTTCGGCATTAGTGACGCTGTGCTGTTGCACTTGTAACTTCAGCGTATCCAGAGCGCCCTCGAACATCAGCAGCAGACAGTTACCGTTATAGGGATCGATTTGCACGGTCACCGGTGCAGGAGTATCAAAGGGCACGTCAAAAGAGGATTCTGCACTGAAAGGTAGATGCGGCTCCACGAAGCCACCTTTGTCATAGACTTTGCGCAAATGGGGATCAACACGATCCAGAATGTACGCTTGAAGATAGGTAGAGGTATGGATGTCCCTCAACAGCGCAGCCTGGTCCGGGTACTCCTTGAAAACAAATTCGTCGTGCAGTGGCGCGTAAAGCACCCACGGTCCCGATTGGCTTTCATGCGGCCCCATCAGATACGTATTGAGTACGAGGGTCGGCTCCCAGCCTTCCTTGGCAGGGAGCAACTGCAGGGGGCTGAACACCATCTTGCCGCCGTTGACAGGAAGGCGTGCAATGGCATCGGGCATATTAAGAACGTTTTCGATAACCGTATAAGCTTGCTCGGACAACTCATTCTTGAGCCTGAGGGCAAACGCTCGCAGTATATCCAGCGAAGGGATCTGATCGACGAACAGTTTGCGTCGCTTGAGGTAATCAGGAGCAGTCGCGGCAAGGATCGGGTCGAGCATGCTCCGGTAACCCGCAGCGATGTCCAGCGACCTCACCAGATCACGAACGTAAGCCGGAGTGAGCGACGCGTGCAGTGGCTTATCGTCCGCTGATGAGAGAAGGATGACCCCGTCCTGCCTGGACAGGAAACGGTCGATGGCGTATTGCACAAGGGTTTCGCTGACTGATTGTGTGGCCGCCGGTATCGACTGGGGTGTCTGCCCCGGTGCGGCCGGGACGGGAATGTAATGCGCCATTGTCACCCGGACGCTTTCAGGATCAGGGCGAGGCTCGGTGAAATCGGTGTTGAACCTGCTTTTCAGTCGCTCGCAGGAGTAGTCATAGAGACTGGGTATATCAAACAAAAAATCTTTCTGGCCGACACAGGTCACATAAAACCGCTGCAGGGCATTCACCAGCGTAATCTGATCAGTCCCCGACGCTTCGCTGACCCATGAAGGGACGATGGCTTTGTAGATGATGAACTGGATGGCAACGCCCAGATAGCCAAGAGCCTGGCGATTTCGGTCATCGCGCTCTCCTGCACTCAGCAGGTTGACGAAAAGTTCTGACGGTACCCGCCAGGTCACGGCCTGCTGATAAAGATACGCCACGGTGCTTCGCTGACGTTCCACCTCGCCACGTTGTAACGTTTCGATGAAATGCTCTTCAATGCGTTGCAGTTTTACCTTGAGATCCAGCGTGCCAGTCCGGGTACGATGATCAAGCAGCCTCTGCCTGTCCGGCTCGGCAAGAACCCCCGACAAGTGCGACACCAGTTCGAAACCTGTCAACCGCGCAGCAATGTAGTCTTTCAGTGCCTGCAGGGTTTCGAAACATACAAGTCCCTTGCTCAGTACCCAAAGAGCGGGCGAGCTGTGAGCAAGCCTGTTATTGATCACGAATGCGTTGGGCACCTGGATTGCAGGTGATTCAGGATCGAACTGAACAGAAACGGTGAACGCATCGACCCGTGACTCACCCAGAGCCTCCCTGAGAGCAGGCAGTGGCCGGTCCAGTAATTGCTGAACGCTCTCGATGACCGACTCGGGAAGCAAACCTGTACGCTTTTCAACAAGCAATTCCAGGCGCAGTGCATACTCGCGCACCAGGCCGGATATCACACCGGGGCGCTCGCTGCTATCCAGCTGACGAACCGTACGTGAATAGAATTGGCTGATTTGCTCTTCGAAACGGCGAGCAAACTCCTCCTGTACACAGACCAGTATTTGTTCGAGCAATGCCAACGGCAGACGTTGCAACGGCCGATTCAGAACCGGAGTTATCAGCCCTGCCACCACCACGCTGTCTGACAGGGGGTCCTGCGTGTAGCCGCAAACGCGGTCAAGCGCCAAAGAAAGCAGCCGCACAGGCACCGCATCCACGGCAGCCGGCAAGATCCAAAGGGCCCGGGCATCCAGAGGTGGTCCTCCAATTACAGCCAGATAACGGTTCAGCGCGTGGCGCATGCAGCCCTCTACACCGGCATGCAGAACATCAACGCGCTCAAGCAACACATCAAGCTTCTTCAGTTTGCCAATCCAGTTGTAAGAAGGCTCGGAAACAAGATCCGGATGCTCCCCCACGTTAGCCTGGATAGAGGCTCCCCAGGTTTGGCCAAAAGGCAGCACTTCCGGACGCCAGCGCCCTGAGTCGTGGAGGTTTGATAGCCGGCCATCCAGTAGTCCGCGAATGTCCAGTGCATCATCAACCCGGACCGGATTTTTTTCGTATTGGATCGGTGGCAGGCCCAGGACATAACGCAGATTGCGCTTTTGCAGAGCGATCACAGAGTCAGCGAATTCATTGAAAAACACGTTGGCGAACGCATCCTGATACGACTCGACCTTACCCTTCTCTTTAATGGCAAGGTGATCGTTCAAGGATGAATAAAACAGCAGCTCGGCACGTGAGGGGTCGCTCAGTACGTGCGCTATTGCACGAGCCGGATCATCAAAGCGCAAGAAGCCCGACAGCGAGAAGTAGAGAAACGCACTCGACGGCTGTTCTGCGGGAAAATCAATCAGGAACACGCCCACCAGCTTGACAGGCTCCTGTCCCGCAACGGTGACTGACAACCGTTGAACGCGTATCGACTGTGCATTGCCAGGTTGCGAGGGTAACAGGCTGAGCAAACAGCGATACTCTGCTTCAGTCATCGTGCCATGTGCCTGGCTCGATAAAAGATGCTGAAGAAAACACTCAGCGAGCGCATGACCAATAAAGTCTCTTACTGTACGGCCGTCCTGTCGTTTTGACATCCAGTAATCAGACAGCAATTGCTCGTATGCATCGCGGACTCCCGAAACCACGTCAGCCAGCGCCAGCTCGAAAAGCTCGCTCTGCGCTTGCGGCAAGACAAGGCCCCGCGCATCCAGAAATTGCCGTATCAGACCCGTCGGAAGAACGTTCAGGGAAAATGCCTGCACAGCAGCATCAGCCAGATACTGAGTGCCCACTACCGATGACACCACCGGATTGGCTCCGGGGTCAGTGCCCAGAATCTGCACCACCTGACTGAAAACGTCGACGCTGTCTGCGACGCCTCTCTGCACTAACGCCGTCTGCAAGGCCTTGCCTGCCGCAGCTCGCAGGTCCGGCAGCTCCTGCAACTGGACCAACAGGCGTTCCAGATGCCCGGCCTGCTGGCGCATGATCGCCAGCGTACGCGCTTCGAAGAGCGAGCCCTCGACACGCTCTGCCTCGATAGTCGATATATCGCTGACGTCGCCAAACCGCTGCTGCAAGGCAATTAGCAGCGAAGTGCGGCTCTCGAATCGCTCAACCCCGAAGGTCAGGGTACTCAAAAAGACTGGCGCGACACCTGGCGTGGGGTCGCTGATTAACAAGGCACCCGCAAGTTCGGCGTTATCGGGCGAATTGTCGCCTATGATCAGCCGATCAGCTCTTGGACGGGGTGCATCGCTGTTGGGCTCGACACTTACTCCGACCAATAATTGCAGCCACTTGCCATCTTCACTGCTGATGCGTGAGCTGCCGACTGCGTCATGAATGTCCTGTGTGAATCGGCTGCGCAGAGAGTCGCTGAAAAAATAGGGAAGTACTGTTGGCATGTGCTGTTTCCTTTGAATAGCCCTCATCGCTCACTGCGCCGGGGCACGTGGCAGAGGAAAAGGAAACAGCTTATTGAGGTAGCACGACGCGCCTGCGTTACATAAAGCAATGGGGCCGCAGGCGCACGTCGCTCACATCAATTAACGGAAGGCTGGACGTTCTTTTCAACCCATGCAGCGAAGGCGTTGATGAACTTCTCCAGAAATGGCCGTGTCTTGTCGGACAGTGCGCCCGCTTCATCGAAAAAGCTTCCAGCGCCACCCAGGTATGCCTCAGGCTGCTGAAGGCACAGCACGTCCAGAAATACCAGAGACTGGCGCAGGTGATGGTTGGCACCAAAGCCACCGACAGCACCTGGAGAAGCACTTATGACCGCGCCGGGTTTGCCGCTGAAAGCGCTTTTGCCGTAAGGACGCGAGCCTACATCAATGGCATTTTTCAGGGCACCCGGCACCGAACGGTTGTATTCCGGTGTTACAAAAAGCACACCGTCGGCAGCGCCCAACTGGTCGCGAAATGCACTGTAGGCTGGCGGCGGAGAAGCGCCATCAATGTCTTCATTATACAGAGGCAAATCGCCAATTTCGACGATATTCAGTTTAAGGCTGGCAGGTGCCAGCTCCGCGAGGGCAAGCGCAATTTTTCGGTTGATGGAGTCTTTTCGCAGACTGCCGACCAATACGGCAATGGTATGAACCTGGCTCATGAAAATATCCGTCATCTGATTAATAGGGAAGATCAGGTATACAACAACAGCCGCCTTTAGACGACCATTGCCCTGGTCAATTCCCCTACGCACCACAACCGCCCGGATTATTTTTTTCCTGCCGGCAAACTCACCTATAGATCAGTGGTCTACTAGCCTCGATGGATTCGTAAACCAGCAGTTATATTCAGTTTCAGAGGTTACAGAGCAAATGGCTTCAGTTCTCGTCGGACAATTTCATGCCAGAGACGCCGAAGGTCGCGTCTACCCGGTCCATGAATTCCAGGAATCGCAGCCGGGTGAGGTGCAGGGCGGGCAGCCGGTAATCACTTACAGACTGGCAATTGGTGACCGGGTCAAGCATCTGGGTGGTGAAGACTTTCAACTGGTGCAATCGGGCGTGAAAATCACCCGTACACCGTCGTAATACAGGCAGAACTCCCGCTCGAGCTGCCGCTGCCAGCGGGAAGTTGCTAGTCAGAAAAGATCAGATACCAGAAAATCGCCGTTTCACGTGTGTTGGGATCTATGCCTCGATAGCGCATATGATCCACCCCGCCTACCACGTATCCACAACGCTCATACAACTTGCAGGCACCCAGGTTATTGTTCTGGGTTTCCAGAACGATACCGGGCAGATTGCGCTTGCGGCTCCAGAATTGAGCGACATCGAGCAATGAACGCGCGACCCCATGACGACGCGCTGACTCGTCTACCGCCAGCTCATCAATGTACGCGAACCCGCTCCAGTGAGTGCTCATCACGATATGGCCAACCGGTCGGTCGTCCAGCCAGGCCACCATCACCGAACTCGTGGCGGCATCGCGATGATCGGCAAATTCCTGAGAATCGATACCATAATTCTTGCTGTACGGCTCGACCAGCTCGACCTGCCATGAGTCAACGCTTTCGCCGATACGCGGTTGGGCATAACCAAGCACTGTAAACGTGAATTCGCTATTGAGGATGTAGTCCTCGAAACATTCGTCTGCAATACGAATGCTCAAGGCAGGGTTTGCCACGTTCATGTCACCACTCGCTGGTTGCTGTCAGGAGGACGTCTGCGCTGCGGCTTCCAGCATTTGTACCCACAAAGCAGGTGCACCGGAAGCCTTGGCAATGGTGCTCATACGGACTTCATGCTCGGCCAGTTCACTTTCCGAAGCACGAATGATGCGGCAAGGCTTGCGATCGGCAGGCAAACGGCGGATTTCGCTGCCTCGACTGCCAGAGCCTTCACCGGAGCCGTTACCGTCGGAGGCATTGCCAGCCAGCGACAGGCTGGTCTGCCCGCCGGTCATCGCCAGATAGACTTCGGCCAGAATTTCGGAGTCGAGCAATGCGCCGTGCAGCTCGCGGCCCGAGTTGTCGACACCATAGCGCTTGCACAGGGCATCCAGGCTGTTGCGCTGCCCCGGATGGCGCTCGCGGGCCATCATCAGGGTGTCGAGGATCGAACAGTGCTGGGTAATATCAGCCTTGTCCTGTGAACCCATCAAGGCAAATTCGTTGTTGATGAAGCCAACATCGAACGCTGCGTTGTGGATGATCAGTTGCGCGCCTTTGATGAATTCGAAAAATTCATCGGCGACTTCGGCAAACCGAGGCTTGCCGACCAGAAATTCGTTGGTGATACCGTGAACGCCAATCGCGCCTTCGTCACTTTCGCGATCAGGTTGCAGGTACACGTGAAAATGCCGACCGGTCAGGCGCCGGCCAATCAACTCGACACAACCGATCTCGATGATCCGGTGACCATCTGTCACCGGCATACCGGTGGTTTCGGTATCGAGAACGATCGATCTGTTATCCAGGTTTTGCAATGCCATTGACTGTCGCCTCATCTACAGGCCGCGATTCTAACACGCCATGGCCGTTGCGAGCCTGTCGGATCCATCCGCAATTGAACGGGATAAACCTCAGCAGGCACTGCAGGGAAAACAACGGATTCGGCGATTTTGCCCGGAACTACCACGCCTCCCGAGTTGCACCATGAGTTGCGATAAAGGCAACAGAGTTGCAAGTTTTCGATGATTGCTGACGCGTGTACCGCGTGCCCATACTCGACCCATAAGTAACAGGAGATCGATATGAGCCCTCTTTGGCAGCGCCTTCGCGATCAAGCCCGGCAACTGACCGAGCGCAACCCGGTACTCGGCGATTACGCGACAAGCCACCTGCTGGCCTATGCGACTTTCGAGGATGCGCTCGCTGCGAACCTTGCCCGACAGATGCAGGCCCAAGCGAGTAACATGGCGCTGGAGGACTGGTTCAAGGCGATCATGAAGGCCAGCCCGTCCATCGCTCAGGCAGCGGCTGCCGATATCAACCATCTGGAAACCGTCAATCCTGCCTGCCCGGACCACCTCACGGCCTTTCTGACCTTCCGTGGCATACAGGCCGTTCAGGCATACCGCATCGCCCATGCACTGTGGGCTGAGGGCGATGAGCAAAGCGCGGTGCTAGTACAGAACTGGGCGGCCAACACCTGGAGCATCGATATTCACCCGGCGGCACGCCTCGGCAAATCCTTGTTTGTCGACCACGGCATCGGCCTTGTCATCGGGGAAACCGCAGTAGTCGAAGATGAAGTGAGCCTTTGGCACGGTGTCACGCTGGGCAGCACTCTCAACGAAGCAGGCGACCGACACCCGAAAATCCGCAGAGGCGCACTGATTTGCGCCGGAGCAACCGTTCTGGGGAACATCGAAGTAGGAGCCAATGCCATCGTGGCGGCCAACTCGGTCGTACTCAAAGCTGTGGGCGCTGGAACGGTCGTCGCCGGCACACCGGCAAAGGTGGTGGGTAATGCCCCTGCCTTTCTGGCTACCTTCACGACAAAATCCAAAGGCTAATCAGGAGCTATTACCATGACAGCCGTTGCTCAATTTGCGCAGGGTATCGATCATCCTCTTGTCACCGTGCGCAATCATGCCGAGGCTCTGGAGCTCTACCGCAGAATCGGCTTCGCACCTTCGCCGGTCAGCTACCACCCTTGGGGAACCGTCACCTCGTTGATGATGTTTCCCGGTAACTTCATCGAATTGATCGGCGTCGAAGATGCTTCGAAATTCGGCACCAACCCGGTAAACGGTTTCTGCTTCGGACGTCAGTTGGGTCAATTCCTCGACCGAGGCGAGGAAGGCGTTTCGCTGGTGGCGCTGCACAGTAAAGATGCCGACGCTGACCACGCACGTATGGTGCGCGCAGGGCTTGAAAGCCAGGGCCGTATTGATTTTCGTCGAAAAATGACGCTCCCCGATGGTCGCGACGATGAAGCTGTTGTTTCGTTGGCGCTCTTCATCGACCCGGAACTCCCGGACGCCTCCAACTTTATCTGCCATCAGCATCGTCCTGAACTGATCTGGGTGCGTGGCTGGCAGAACCACCCCAATGGCGCAGACGGGATTCTGGCAATCACTTATCTGGCAGACCCCAAACGGCTTGAACCCCGCTGGCGAGCTATCTATGGCGATGCAGTGAAATACAACGGTACTGTGCTGGAGGCTGATACCCGATGCGGCGTATTGCGTGCCATCGACGCGGCGACAGCTGCCCTGGAATTTCCGGGCGTCGAACTACCTGCAATTGCCAGTGAGCGTCCCCATGCTATTGCCATTCGGCTGCACACCACGAGCCTCAGTGCATTACGCGCGATACTGGCGCGTAATGACGTGGCTTATCATGAAATACGGGGTCATGAAATACAGGGTCATGAAACACCGTATCGTGACATACCGGGCCGCGTGCTCGTGGCACCGCACGCGGCAGGCAATGTCATTCTCGATTTCGTACAGAGTCTTTGATTGAACGTCGACTGACGGCTATCAGCTCTTTATGCCACGCACTTCGTCAACGCCACGGTTGGCGAGCTGGTCGGCACGCTCGTTGCCGGGATGGCCAATATGGCCTCGTACCCACTGCCATTTCACGGTATGCCGGTTGACCTGTTCATCCAGAAGCTGCCACAGATCGGCATTTTTGACCGGCTCCTTGGCCGCGGTTTTCCAGCCGCGTTTCTTCCAGTTGACCATCCACTCGGTAATGCCTTTCATCACGTACTGAGAGTCGGTCACCAGCGTCACTTCGCAAGGACGCTTGAGCTCTTCGAGCCCGCGAATGGCACCCGTCAGCTCCATGCGGTTGTTGGTGGTATTGGCTTCGCCACCCCATAGCTCTTTTTCGACACCCTTGCACACCAGCAGGGCGCCCCACCCGCCCGGGCCAGGATTGCCCTTGCAGGCACCGTCGGTGAAGAGTTCAACGCTATCGCTCATTACGACCTTTCCAGAATGATGGGCTTCATGTGCAGCATGGCATTGCTCAGGAATGATCCTGAGTGTTGCGACTGACCTTGGCCATCGGCATGGGAATCAGCTTGCCGATAGGGTCGCGGCGTACCTGACGTACAGGCCTCAGGCCTACCACCAGTTTGCGCGCCACCAGAAGATAGAAGCCGCCACCGGGGCTCTGACGTCCCTCGCCGAGGCTTTCGAGCCCAGAAAGGCGTGACTGCCATGCCGCTGAAGCAAGGGGCGGACGATAGCATCCGAAGCGCCGTTTCTCCAGCGCGAAGCCCAGCAGGTTCAGCCAGTCGGCGACCCGCGAGGATGAGATGCAGCGCGCCTTGCGCAGCGCATCCCGAGCGAACACGTGACGCATGCCCCAGGCGCTCCAGGGGTTGATGCCGATAATCAGCAAGTGCCCGCCCGGCCGAACACTGCTGGCTGCTTCACGAAGTAGCCCGTGGGGCGACAGGCAGAAATCCAGGCCGTGTTGCAGTACCACGACATCCGCCGCGTGTTCGCTCAATGGCCAGGCCTGCTCTTCGCAGACAATCTCGACGCCCGGCAATGGTGCTCCGAGCCGCACATTGCGCTGCACCTGCGGGGCAACCGGCGGCGCTTGCGCCGACGGGCCGTAATGCACCAGATAGCCGCCGAAATACCGCCCCAGCTCTTCGTCGAGAATGCGCCGCTCCTCTTCGAGCAGAAGCTGCCCCAGCGGCCCGGAAAGCCATTCACGGGCAGCGCGGATCAATGCAAGCCACTCAGGATCAGCCTGAGCGAACGCTTCATCGGTCATGAGTTCTCCTCCAGAGGTGCTCGCGTACAGCGGCAACAGACTCTAAGATGCACCATTGTCCGCCGCTATGCGAACTGCGCCATGATACAGATCCACGCCCTTCCTGCTTTCAATGACAACTACATATGGTTGTTACAAGACCTTTCGAGCCAGCAATGCGCTGTGGTCGACCCTGGCGACGCGAAACCGGTGCTGGGCTGGCTGGCGGAGCATCCTGACTACCGGCTGACCGATATCCTCATCACCCACCACCACAATGATCATGTCGGTGGCGTGGCGGAACTCAAGCAGGCGACCCGGGCACGCGTACTCGGCCCTGCGGCAGAGACTATTCCGGCACGCGATATCGCACTGGTCGACCATGACCGACTGACAGTGCTCGGTCTCGAGTTTGTGGTGCATGCAGTTCCCGGTCACACGCTCGGTCATATCGCCTTCTACCATGAAGACGCTACAACGCCCTTGCTGTTCAGCGGCGACACGTTGTTCGCAGCAGGCTGTGGGCGCCTGTTCGAGGGTACGCCAGAGCAGATGCATGACTCCCTCGAGCGTCTGGCCAAACTGCCGGACAGCACGCTGATTTATTGCGCCCACGAATACACGCTGAGTAATCTGCGCTTCGCCCAGGCCGTCGAGCCCGATAATCAGGATATTGCCCAACGCCTCGCCGAAGTCACCCGCTGGCGTAGTGAAAATCGCATCAGCCTTCCTTCAAACCTGGCTCTGGAAAAACGCACCAACCCGTTCCTGCGAACCCGGGAAACATCTGTTAAAGAAAAAGCGGACGAACGGAGCGGCGGGCAAAACACCTCGCAGAGTGCGGTCTTTGCCAGCTTGAGGGCATGGAAAGATAAGTTCTGACCCGACCATAAAACCGCAATAAAATTCTGAAAGGTTGACCGACGGCAGGCTGCTTCCTAGAATCGCCCGACATTTTCGTCTGGATGTACCCCCCGAACAATGTCGTCATCTATCAGCAAGCCTTCACATTCGGACGCATTGACTCGGTTGGCTCAGGCCATGGCTGTCACCGCGAGTGCGCTTCTGGCCGGTTGCCAGAGCACTGCCAGCGTCGACCCGGTCAGCAGCCATCGCACGCCTAATCTGGCCGCCGGCATCAAGCAAAAACCGATTTTCCTGTCTCACAAGCCCGTCACTCCCCTCGCCCCGCCACAAGATGTGTGGGAGCGCATGCGTCAGGGCTTTCAACTGCAACAAGGCAACGATCAAAACCCCCGTATCGACCAGCAGCGCCTGTGGTTCGCCAACAACCCTTCCTTTCTGGAAAACGCTGGCGAGCGTGGCAGCCTGTATATGCATTACATCGTCGAGCGCCTTGAAGAACGCAACATGCCGCTGGAGCTGGCCCTGCTGCCGGTCATCGAAAGCGCCTACAACCCGATGGCCGTTTCACGCAGCCAGGCTGTAGGTCTATGGCAGTTCATCCCCTCGACCGGGCGTTATTTCAATCTGCGTCAGACCAGCTTTTACGACGGACGTCGTGATATCCAGGCCTCGACTGTTGCCGCACTGGATTACCTGACCCGTCTGCATGACATGTTCAACGGTGACTGGTTGCTGGCCCTCGCGGCCTACAACGCGGGCGAAGGCACAGTAAGCCGTGCCATCGAACGCAATGACAAGCTCAACCTGCCGACCGACTACTGGAACCTGCCACTTCCGCAGGAAACCCGTGACTATGTGCCCAAGCTGCTAGCCTTGTCCCAGGTGGTACTGTCGCCGGAAGCCTATGGCGTCAACCTCAATCCGATCGCCAACCAGCCCTATTTCGAAGTCGTCGAACTCAACAAGCGCGTCGATCTGTCCAAAGTGGCCAGCGCTGCCGATATTGACGAAGACGAGCTTATCCAGCTCAACCCTGCCTACAAGAAGCGCCTGACCGTCGATGGGCCTCAGCATCTGCTGGTGCCAACGTCCAAGGCGCAACTGCTGACGGCCAGCCTGCTGACCATGAAACAGGAAGAACTGGTCGCCTGGCAGCCTTACCGCGTACGCAAGGGCGATACTCTGGAAAGCCTGGCGAGTCGCTATCAGGTGACGGTCAGCTCGCTCAAGAGCAATAACAAGCTGGCAGGCAACCGGCTGAAGATCGGCCAGTCACTGAGCATTCCGGTCAAACCGGGAGTCCAGACGTCACAGCCGGTATTCGAAGCGCTGGCCAACAATGACAAGCCTGCCCGCACCCGCACCTACAAGGTCAAAAGCGGCGACAACCTGACCACCATCGCGCAAGCCAACAAGGTTGATGTCGAAGACCTGCAACGCTGGAACAAGCTGACCGGCAAAAAGCTCAAGGTCGGGCAGGCGCTGGTCATGCAGGACACCAGCAAAACCGGCAGTAAATCCAGCAGCAAAGCGGTCGCCAGCGCCAAAGATGGCGAAAAGAAATCCATGCAGTACAAGATCCAGAAAGGCGACTCGATGTACCTGGTCGCCAAGCGCTTTAATGTCGAGATGCAACATCTCAAGCGCTGGAATCCACGTAGCGGGCAGGCCCTCAAACCCGGCCAGACCCTGACCGTTTACCTGCCGCACTGATGACTGCGGCCACTCGCCCTTCGATAACCCTGGGGCGGGTGGCCGATGCAGCCCCTGCGGCGCAGTCACCAGTAGTCTTTTTCCAGCTGGAACAAGCTGTTACTGTTAGCGACCCGAAAGCCCAAGTCGCCCGGATCGTGATACGTCCCTTCCTGCTAACCATCAGCCTGGCCTTGAGCTTCTGCGCCAACGCAGCCATCACAGAAAGTCATGGCTATGCGCAGTTTGGTGTTCTCAAGTACCCGGCCAGCTTTACTCATTTCGACTGGGTCAATCCCGAGGCGCCGAAAGGTGGCACCTTGAGAATGATGGCGTTTGGCACGTTCGACACGCTCAACCCCTACACATTCAAGGGCAGCAGCCCGGTCTCGACCGGAAACTTCCTGCAATACGGCGTTAACGAACTGAACGAGCCGTTGATGGTGGGCACA
This sequence comes from Pseudomonas syringae group sp. J254-4, assembly GCF_032586855.1. Lineage (NCBI taxonomy): Bacteria > Pseudomonadati > Pseudomonadota > Gammaproteobacteria > Pseudomonadales > Pseudomonadaceae > Pseudomonas > Pseudomonas syringae group sp. J254-4. The sequence goes on from NZ_JAWHOO010000016.1 coordinate 109,595, forward strand.
GGGCAGTACGACCCGTCCGGCGATGAACCGACCTCCAGCTACGGGCTGATCGCCCAGTCCGTGGAATACAGCGAGGACCGCAGCTGGGTGGTGTTCAACCTGCGCCCACAGGCGCGCTTTCACGACGGCAAACCCATCACCGCCTACGACGTGGCGTTTTCCTACCGAACGCTGCTCAAGGACGGTCATCCTCAATACCGCACCGCCTTGCAGGAAGTGCAGCGCGTCGACATCCTCAATCGTCATCGCATCCGGTTTGTCTTCAAGCGCTCTGGCAATCCGTTGCTGATTCTGCGTCTTGGGGAACTGCCAGTGCTGCCCCAGCATTACTGGAAGAACAGAGACTTCAAGGCGACTACCTTCGAACCGCCGCTGGGCAGTGGCCCCTACCGCATCACCCGCGTGCAGCCCGGACGTCAGCTGGTGTTCGAGCGGGTCAAGGATTACTGGGGTAAGGACCTGCCGGTCAACCGCGGCAAATACAATTTCGACCGGGTGGAAGTCGAGTTCTACCGCGACAGCGATGTGGCGTTCGAAGCATTCAAGGCCGGCGAATTCGATATCTACATCGAGCATCAGGCCAAGAACTGGGCCAATGGCTATAACTTCCCGGCAGTCGCAAACGGTCAGGTAATCAAGGCGCAGATTCCGCACCGCATCCCAACCCAGACCCAAGGCCTGTTCATGAACACCCGGCGCGCGGCCTTCGCCGATATCCGCGTACGCGAAGCACTGGGGCTGTTGTTCAATTTCGAATGGACCAACCGCACACTGTTCAGCGACGCTTATGAGCGTTCGACCAGCTATTACCCCAACAGCGAGTTTTCAGCGACGGGCCTGCCGAGCGGGGCTGAATGGTTATTGCTGGCGCCTTATCGCGATCAGTTGCCCGCCAGTCTGTTTACCCAGCCATTTGCCCCATCGAAAACCGATGGCGGCGGCATCCCGCGCGACACCCTGCGCAAGGCCTTGAAACTGCTTGCCGATGCTGGCTGGACGCTGTCGGACAAGGGCTTGCTCAACGCCGACAAGCAACCGCTGCGTTTCGAGATCCTGCTGGTCAACCCCAACCTCGAACGCATCCTGCAACCCTACATCGAAGACCTGCGGCGCCTGGGTATCGATGCAGGGCTGCGCACCGTCGATCGCGCCCAGTACAAACAACGCCTGGACCGTTTCGACTTCGACATGATTCTCATGACCCTGCAACAGACGCTGAGCCCTGGTCTTGAGCAGTGGCAATATTTTCATTCAAGCCAGGCCGCGATCAACGGCAGCAAGAACTACGCCGGCATTGCCAACCCGGTGGTCGACGCCCTGCTGAACAAACTGCTCGGCGCGCAAACCCGCGATGAACAGGTCGCGGCTGCGCGAGCGCTGGACCGCGTGCTGCTGGCTCAGCACTACAGCATTCCCAACTGGTATCTGAACAATCATCGGCTTGCCTATCGCAACCGATTCGCCATGGTCACCACCCCGCCCTACACCCTGGGGCTGCGTGCGTGGTGGCTCAAGACTCTGGAGAAGCCCCGATGAACCCATTGCATTCCCTGCGCGCGCAAGCGGCCGGCCTGCTGTTGGCCAGCCTCGCCTGCACGGTACAGGCTGCGCCTCAGCATGGCGTAACGCTCTACGACGAGCCGCCCAAGTACCCGGCCGACTTCAAGCACTTCGACTACGTGAACCCGGATGCGCCCAAGGGTGGCACGTTCCGCCAGGCAGGCTTCGGCGGTTTCGACAGCCTCAACCCGTTCATCAACAAGGGCGTGCCGGCAGATGACATCGGCCTGATCTACGACACCCTGGCCCGTGCAAGCCTGGATGAACCGTTCAGTGAGTACGGGCTGGTTGCCGGTAAAATCGAGAAAGCCCCGGACAACAGCTGGGTACGCTTCTACCTGCGCCCGGAAGCGCGCTTTCATGACGGCCACCCGATGCGTGCAGAAGACGTGGAGTTCAGCTTCAAGACACTGATGGAGCACGGGTCGCCCATGTACAAGGGTTACTACGCCGACGTCGATCAGGTCGTCGTCGAAGACCCGCTGCGCGTGCTGTTCAAATTCAAGCACAAGGGCAATCGGGAGATGCCGCTGATTCTTGGCCAGTTACCCGTGCTGCCCAAACATTTCTGGGCAGATCGCGACTTCAGCAAGGGTAACCTGGACTTCCCGCTGGGCAGCGGGCCGTACAAGGTCGCCGATGTAAAAGCCGGGCGCTCGGTGCGCTATGAACGGGTCAAGGATTACTGGGCCAAGGACCTGCCGATCAACAAGGGCTTCTACAACTTCGATGTGCTGACCACCGACTACTATCGCGACAACACCGTCGCGCTGGAAGCGGGCAAAGCCGGGCAGTTCGATTATTGGGTGGAAACCAGCGCCAAGAACTGGGCAACTGCATATGACACGCCAGCAGTCCGGGACGGCAGGCTGATCAAGGAAGAGCTGCCCAATGGCAATCCGACGGGCATGCAGGGTTTTGTCTTCAACCTGCGCAAGCCGGTGTTTCAAGACGTCAGGGTACGTGAGGCGCTGACTCTGCTGCTGGACTTCGAGTGGACCAACAAACAGCTGTTCAACGGCTCGTACAGCCGCACCAAAAGCTATTTCGACAACTCGGAAATGGCCGCCAGCGGTCTGCCGTCTGCCGAAGAACTGAAAATCCTTGAACCGTTGCGCGGCAAGATCCCGGATCGAGTGTTCACCGAACCCTTCACGCTGCCGGTAACCGATGGCAGTGGCATGATTCGTCCACAGCAACGCCGGGCCTTCCAGCTGTTGCAGGAAGCGGGCTGGAAGATCGTCGACGACAAGATGGTCGATGCCCAGGGCAACCCGGTGAAGCTGGAGTTTCTGATCGCCCAGACCGAGTTCGAGCGCATTCTGTTGCCTTACAAACGTAACCTGAGTGATCTGGGCATCGAGCTGGTGATTCGCCGCGCCGACGTGTCGCAATACATCAACCGCCTGCGCTCGCGGGACTACGACATGATCGTCACTGGCTATCCGCAGTCCAGCTCACCCGGTAACGAGCAGCGCGTGTATTTCGACTCATCCAGCGCCGACAACCCGGGCAGCCGCAACTTCATGGGCCTCAAGGACCCGGCGGTAGACACGCTGGTCAACGGGCTGATCAACGCCGACTCCCGGGAAAGCCTGATCACCCATACCAAAGCGCTGGACCGCGTATTACTGTGGGGTTTTTACGTTGTACCCAACTGGCACATCAAAACCTGGCGGGTGGCTTACTGGAATCACATCGACCATCCCAAGGCCAAGGCGCTTTCCGATATCGGCCTGATGACCTGGTGGGCGAAGCCGAATGTCAAACCCGCCACCGCGACCCCGTCAGCCACTGATCAGGCCAAGCCTGCGAACGCGGAGCAATAACATGCTGGCTTATATTCTGCGACGGCTACTGCTGATCATCCCTACCCTGCTCGGCATTCTGATCATCAACTTCGTCATCATTCAGGCCGCACCCGGTGGACCGGTCGAGCAGATGATCGCCAAGATCGAAGGCTTCGATGGCGCTACCAGCCGAATTGCGGGTGGCGGCGCCGAGGTATCGGTGGCGGGCTCCAACTACCGTGGCGCACAGGGCCTGGACCCGGCACTGATAAAAGAAATCGAACGCATGTACGGTTTCGATAAATCGGCACCGGAACGCCTGTGGATCATGATCAAGAACTACGCCACGCTGGATTTCGGCGACAGCTTCTTTCGCGATGCCAAGGTGATCGACCTGATCGTCGAGAAGATGCCGGTCTCCATCTCTCTGGGGTTATGGAGCACGCTGATCATGTACCTGGTGTCGATCCCGCTGGGGATCGCCAAAGCCACTCGCCACGGCAGTCAGTTCGACGTGTGGACCAGCTCGGCGATCATCGTCGGCTACGCCATCCCGGCGTTTCTGTTCGCGATTCTGCTGATCGTGGTGTTTGCCGGTGGCAGCTACTTCAACTGGTTCCCGCTGCGTGGGCTGACCTCGAACAACTATGACGAACTGAGCACCCTGGGCAAGGTCTTCGACTACTTCTGGCATCTGGTGCTGCCGGTCACCGCGCTGGTGATCGGCAACTTCGCCACCATGACCCTGCTGACCAAGAACAGCTTTCTCGACGAAATCAGCAAGCAATATGTCACCACCGCCAAAGCCAAGGGCCTGAGCAACCACAAGGTGCTCTACGGCCATGTGTTTCGCAACGCGATGCTGCTGGTGATCGCCGGCTTCCCGTCGGCGTTCATCGGTATCTTCTTCACCGGCTCGCTGCTGGTGGAAGTGATCTTTTCGCTGGACGGCCTGGGCCTGATGAGTTTTGAAGCCGCTATCAACCGCGACTACCCGGTGGTGTTCGGCACCCTGTTCATCTTCACCCTGCTGGGGTTGGTGGTGAAGCTGATCGGCGACATCACCTACACCCTGGTAGACCCGCGCATCGACTTCGAAAGCAGGAAGCATTGATATGAAGCTGTCTCCTCTCAATCGCCGTCGCTTCGAACGCTTCAAAGCCAACCGACGCGGCTGGTGGTCACTGTGGCTGTTCCTCATCCTGTTCGGCCTGAGCCTTGGCGCCGAACTGATCGCCAACGATAAACCGCTTGCCGTGCGCTACGACGGTCACTGGTACTTCCCGGTGCTGGAGCGTTACCCGGAGACCACCTTCGGCGGCGAATTCCCGCTGGAAGCCAATTACAAGAGCCCGTACATCAAGGAATTGCTTGCGGCGAAGGATGGCTGGACCCTGTGGGCACCCATCCCGTTCAGTTACCAGAGCATCAACTACGACCTGAAAGTCCCCGCCCCTGCGCCACCGTCCCGGGAAAACCTGCTGGGCACCGACGATCAGGGCCGTGATGTGTTGGCACGAGTGATCTATGGCTTCAGGATTTCCGTGCTGTTCGCCCTGACCCTGACCATCCTCAGTTCGATCATCGGCGTCATCGCCGGTGCCCTGCAGGGTTTCTATGGCGGCTGGGTCGACCTGCTGGGCCAGCGTTTTCTGGAAGTGTGGTCGGGCCTGCCCGTGCTGTATCTGTTGATCATTCTCGCCAGCTTCGTGCAACCCAACTTCTGGTGGCTGCTGGGCATCATGCTGCTGTTTTCCTGGATGAACCTGGTGGACGTGGTGCGTGCCGAGTTCCTGCGTGGCCGGAACCTGGAATACGTAAGGGCCGCGCGGGCCTTGGGCATGGAGAACGGCGCGATCATGTTCCGCCATATCCTGCCCAACGCCATGGTTTCGACGATGACCTTCATGCCGTTCATCCTCACCGGGGCCATCGGCACCTTGACTGCTCTCGACTTCCTGGGCTTCGGCCTGCCCGCCGGGTCGCCTTCGCTGGGCGAACTGGTGGCGCAGGGCAAATCCAACCTGCAGGCACCCTGGCTGGGCATCAGCGCGTTCGCTGTACTGGCCATCATGCTGAGCCTGCTGGTGTTCATCGGCGAATCCGCCCGCGATGCTTTCGACCCAAGGAAATAAGATGAGCAATGACAATCTGATCGAAATCCGCGATCTGGCGGTCGAGTTCGTGACGGGCGACTCACGGCAACGGGTGGTCGAGAACATCAGCTTTGACATCCGTCGGGGTGAAACCCTCGCACTGGTCGGCGAAAGCGGCTCGGGCAAATCAGTGACAGCGCACTCGATACTGCGCCTGCTGCCCTACCCCATTGCCAGTCATCCGAGCGGCACTGTCCGCTACGCCGGTGAAGACCTGCTGAAGGTGGAAGAGAAAAAACTGCGCTCGATCCGTGGCAACCGTATCGCCATGATCTTCCAGGAACCGATGACCTCGCTGAACCCGCTGCACTCGGTCGAAAAACAAATCAACGAGGTACTGGGCCTGCATAAGGGTCTGACCGGCAAGGACGCCACCAAACGCACGCTGGAGCTTCTTGAGCTGGTAGGCATCCCAGAGCCACACAAACGTCTCAAAGCCTTGCCACATGAGCTGTCAGGCGGCCAGCGCCAGCGTGTGATGATAGCGATGGCACTGGCCAACGAGCCGGAGCTGCTGATTGCCGACGAACCGACCACTGCACTGGATGTCACGGTACAGCTGAAAATTCTTGAATTGCTCAAGCAATTGCAGGCTCGTCTGGGCATGGCGTTGCTGCTTATCAGCCACGATTTGAACGTGGTCAGGCAAATAGCCAACCGAGTATGTGTCATGCAGCGCGGTTGCATCGTCGAACAGGCATCGTGCGAAGAATTGTTCCGTTCGCCGCAACATCCTTACACCAAAGTGTTACTCAGCGCAGAGCCCAGCGGCGGTCCTTCGACCAACCCGGCCGGCGCTCCGCTGCTTGAAGTCGAGGACCTGAAAGTCTGGTTCCCGATCAAGAAGGGCCTGCTCAAGCGCACGGTCGACCACGTCAAAGCGGTGGACGGCATACGCTTCAGCCTGCCGCAAGGGCAAACACTGGGCATCGTGGGTGAAAGCGGGTCTGGCAAATCGACGCTGGGGCTGGCGATTCTTAGACTGATCGGCAGCCAGGGCACCATACGTTTCAAGGGCAACGCGCTAGAATCTCTGTCGCAACAGCAGATCCGTCCGCTGCGCAGGCAGATGCAGGTGGTGTTCCAGGACCCGTTTGGCAGTTTGAGCCCGCGTATGTCAGTGGGTGAAATCGTTGGCGAAGGCTTGCGAATCCACGGTATGGGCACGCCCGCCGAGCAACAGACGGCGATCATCGAAGCACTCAGGGAGGTTGGCCTGGATCCGGATACCCGGCACCGCTACCCTCACGAGTTCTCCGGTGGCCAACGGCAGAGGATCGCCATTGCACGTGCGCTGGTATTGAAACCGGCGCTTATCTTGCTGGACGAGCCGACATCAGCCCTCGACCGGACCGTACAGCGTCAGGTCGTCGAGCTGCTTCGCTCGCTGCAAGCCAAGTACAATCTGACGTATTTGTTCATCAGCCATGACCTGGCTGTCGTCAAAGCGCTAAGCCACCAGTTGATGGTGGTCAAGCAAGGCCAAGTGGTCGAACAGGGTGCAGCGCAGGACATCTTCGCCGCACCGCAACATCCTTATACACAGCAGCTGCTGGAAGCCGCCTTTTTGGCACCGGTAGCTGTCGATTAACCTGAAGAGGAACAACACATGGGTTTTCTCGCCGGTAAGCGCGTCCTGATCGTCGGTGTCGCCAGTAAACTGTCCATCGCATCCGGCATTGCTGCCGCCATGCATCGTGAAGGTGCAGAGCTTGCTTTCACCTACCAGAACGACAAGCTCAAGGGCCGTGTCGAAGAGTTCGCCGCAGGCTGGGGCTCAGGTCCTGAGCTGTGCTTCCCTTGCGATGTGGCCAGCGACGAAGAGATCACCAAGGTCTTTGAAGAGCTGAGCAAGAAGTGGGACGGCCTGGACGTGATCGTTCACTCGGTCGGCTTTGCTCCGGGTGACCAGCTCGACGGCGACTTCACCGACGCCACCACTCGCGAAGGTTTCCGCATCGCTCACGACATCAGCGCCTACAGCTTCGTGGCCTTGGCCAAGGCTGGTCGCGAAATGATGAAAGGCCGCAATGGCAGCCTGCTGACCCTGTCGTACCTGGGCGCAGAGCGCACCATGCCCAACTACAACGTCATGGGCATGGCCAAGGCCAGTCTGGAAGCAGGCGTTCGTTACCTGGCCGGCAGCCTCGGCCCGGAAGGTACTCGCGTCAATGCCGTATCCGCCGGCCCGATCCGCACACTGGCTGCTTCGGGTATCAAGAACTTCCGCAAAATGCTGGCTGCCAACGAAGCGCAGACCCCTCTGCGCCGCAACGTGACCATCGACGAAGTCGGCAATGCCGGCGCGTTCCTGTGCTCTGACCTGGCGTCGGGCATCAGTGGTGAGATCATGTACGTCGACGGCGGTTTCAACACCACCGCGATGGGCAGCATGGAAGAGTAAGACGGCAAGCGCCGCTCCTCGCGAGCGGCATTTTCCGGCAGGCAACTTTCCTGCACTCAAAAAGAAGGCCGCTCAGTGAGCGGCCTTCTTTTTTGTGCGGGTTTCGAGATACTTAGAACTTCTCGATCTTCGCCTTGCTTTCCAGCTGTGCGCGGTACGCAGCGAAATCCTGCTGACCCGCACGCGACGCGAGGAATCGACGGTATTGCGCCTTTTCCGCATCAGTCGGTGCAGCAGCCTGATTCACGCCGTTGAGACGCACAATCACGAAGCTGCCATCGGCTGCAGTAATGCTGGCGAATTCCGGCTTGCCCTTGCCATCAGGCTTGGGCATGCGGAACAGCGTCTGCAGTACTTGAGGATCAACGCCTTCCTGACTGCGAGTGACTGCTTCCATCGATTTCCAGTCACGTCCATCCTGCTTCGCAGCCAACGGGATCTTGCCATCACGCAGCCCGGCCAGCAGAGCCTCGCCCTTGGCCTTGGCAGCAGCTGTAGCGTGCTCCTTGACCAGTTGAGCGCGAATCGAGCTGGCAACGCTCTCAAGCGGCAACTGCTGAGGTTGCAGGTGCTCTTTGGAGCGCACCACCACGACGGTCTCCGGATCCAGCTCCAGCGTGTTGCTGTTGGAGCCTTCTTCCAGCACTTCCGGGCTGAACGCAGCCTGGATGACCGCGCGGTTGGCTGTAATACCCTCACCGCCTTCACGACCAAATGGCGCAGTGGTCTGAACCTTAAGGCCCAGATCCTGTGCCGGTTGAGACAGGTCGGACGATTCAAATGCAGAATCTTCCAGCTGCTTGGTCACTTCGACAAACTTCTGCTCGACCAGCTGCGATTTCAAATCGGTGGTCAGTTTGTCTTTCAGACTGGCAAATGTCGGCACCGATGGAGCCTCGACGCCCAGCAGCTTGATCAGGTGCCAGCCGAAGTCGGTACGCACAGGCTGCGACACCTGGTCCTTGTTCAAGGCATACAATGTGTCTTCGAACGCAGGGTCATAGACACCCTTGCCTGCATAACCAAGATCACCGCCCTTGCTGGACGAACCAGGGTCCTGCGAATATTCCTTGGCCAGCGCCGCAAAATCTTCACCCTTGGCCAGACGCTGTTGAATTTCTTCAATCTTCGCCTTGGCCTGTTCGTCGTTCAGCTTGTCGTTCACCTCGATCAGGATGTGCGCAGCACGACGCTGTTCTGACAGATTGGCGATTTCTTTCTGATAAGCCGCCTGCAAGTCCTCATCCTTGACCTGCACCTTGTCGAAGAAAGACGACTTCTTCAATTCGATGTAATCAAGCACAACCTGCTCAGGGCTCATGAACTCCTTGGCATGCTGGTCGTAGTGAGCCTTGACTTCGTCGTCCGTCACTTTGACAGCCGTGGTATCGGCAGGCAGGGTCAGCGAAGCGAAATCACGGGTCTGCTTTTCCAGACGGGCAAAAGCGTCAACCTGTGCATCGGTGACGAAGGCACTGCCGGCAACACCTGCACGCACCTGACCGATGAGCATTTCCTGGCCAAGCATCTGGCGGAACTGCAGACGGCTGTAACCCAGCTGGCGAATCACCTGATCGAAACGGTCAGCACTGAACTTGCCATCGACCTGAAACTCGGGCGTCTGCAAAAGCTGCTGATCCAGTGCCGCGTCGGAAAACGAGAATTTCGCATCCGTTGCGCCTTGCAGAAGCAGCTTGCGGTCGATCAAACCTTTGAGGGCTGATTCACGCAACAGTTTTTCATCCAGCATCGCAGGATCGAAATCCTTGCCCAACTGCTGCGCGAGCTGCTGAGCCAACTGGCGGCGCTGCATGTCGACGGCCTGGCTCAACTCATTCTGAGAGATGTCCTCGCCGTTCACTTCAGCCGCGTTCTGCTTGTTGCTGGTAGCGGTAAACAACGCCTCGATGCCGGTGAAGGCCATCAAAGCGATGATGATTCCGATAATTGTCTTGGCAATCCAGCCTTGTGAATTGTCCCTGATGTTCTGCAGCATTGCGTCCCCCAAAACGGTTGAACTGACTAACCAACCGCGGAGCGTGGGTAGAAAGCGGATAGAAGAAAGGCGCATCCGAGGATGCGCCTTCTCGTAACTGACGGAGCGGTAGGGCTCGAACCCCTCGGTGTTGCAACCGAATGCACCACCACTCCGCTACTGGATCAGGACAGACCCGACCCAGCGGGCAAAGGCATCGAGAGGCTTAGTTGACAGCTTCTTTGAGGGCTTTACCGGCTTTGAAACCTGGTTTTTTAGCAGCAGCGATTTCCAGCGTCTTACCAGTCTGAGGGTTGCGACCGATGCGAGCAGGACGATCAGTCACGGAGAACGTACCAAAGCCAACCAAAACAACCGAGTCGCCAGCCTTCAGAGCGCCAGTGACGGATTCGATCACTGCGTCCAGCGCACGGCCAGCAGCAGCTTTCGGGATATCAGCAGATGCAGCGATAGCATCAATCAGTTCCGACTTGTTCACTCTAAGTCCCCTTATCTCTATATTGAGTATGTTTCTAAGTTTTAGGTGTTAAGCAAAACGAGCGCTGGAAGGCTTGCTGGTGCTTGCTTTAAAGAGCCGCTTTATAACAAGGGCTCTAAAAAGCTGTCAAGGAAGCCTGCCCAGTCTTAATGCGTGCTAATTCTGTCCTTAGAGTCAGACTCGCGTTTTTCTTCCTTTGCGACCAGATCTGTAGCCACGTCCGGCAACGGCTCCGGCGCGTATTGCAGCGCAATTTGCAGGACTTCGTCAATCCATTTAACGGGCTTGATTTGCAGATCCTGCTTGATATTGTCAGGAATCTCCTTCAAATCACGCACGTTTTCTTCCGGAATGATCACCGTCTTGATTCCGCCGCGATGCGCAGCCAGAAGTTTTTCCTTCAGACCACCAATCGCCAGCACCTGCCCGCGCAGGGTAATCTCGCCCGTCATTGCCACATCGGCACGTACCGGGATCTGTGTAAGCGCCGATACCAGGGCAGTACACATGCCTACGCCAGCGCTTGGTCCATCCTTGGGCGTCGCGCCTTCCGGCATGTGGATATGCGTGTCGTGTTTCTCGTGGAAATCGGCTGGAATGCCCAGACTACGGGCACGACTGCGCACCACGGTCTGCGCGGCGGTAATGGATTCGACCATGACATCGCCCAGCGAACCGGTCTTGATCAACTGGCCCTTGCCCGATACAACCGCAGCCTCGATGGTCAGCAATTCACCGCCCACCTGAGTCCACGCCAGACCTGTGACCTGACCGATCTGATCCTGTTGCTCGGCCAGCCCGTAGCGGAATTTACGCACGCCCAGGAAGTGTTCGAGCATCTCGGCAGTAACCTGCACGGAGAAGCGTTTTTCCATGGCGTGTTCTTTGACCGCCTTGCGGCAAACCTTGGCAATCTGGCGCTCCAGACCGCGCACGCCCGCTTCACGGGTGTAGTAGCGAATGATGTCGCGGATTGCTTCCTCGTCGAACTGGATCTCGCCTTTCTTCAAGCCATTGGCCTGAATCTGCTTGGGCGAGAGGTATTTGACGGCGATGTTGATCTTTTCGTCTTCGGTGTAACCCGGCAGGCGAATGACTTCCATCCGGTCCAGCAAGGCTGGCGGAATATTCATCGAGTTCGACGTGCACAGGAACATTACATCGGAAAGATCGTAGTCGACCTCGAGGTAGTGATCATTGAAGTTATGGTTTTGCTCAGGGTCAAGGACCTCAAGCAATGCCGACGCCGGATCGCCGCGCATGTCACTGCCCATCTTGTCGATTTCATCAAGCAGGAACAGCGGGTTGCGGACGCCCACCTTTGTCATCTTTTGTATCAATCTTCCTGGCATCGAACCGATGTAAGTCCGGCGATGACCACGAATTTCAGCCTCGTCACGCACGCCACCGAGTGCCATTCGCACGAATTTGCGATTGGTTGCGTTGGCGATGGACTCGGCCAGGGAAGTTTTACCCACACCCGGTGGACCTACCAGACACAGCACAGGGCCCCGAATCTTCTTCACGCGCTTTTGCACGGCGAGGTATTCGAGAATGCGTTCCTTGACCTCATCAAGACCATAATGGTCGGCATCGAGGATCGCTTCAGCGCGCGCAAGGTCCAGACGCACCTTGCTCTGCGCCTTCCACGGCACCTGAACCAGCCAGTCGATGTAGGAGCGCACCACGGTCGCCTCGGCCGACATCGGTGACATCTGCTTGAGCTTGTTCAGCTCGGCAGTCGCCTTGGTCAGAGCGTCCTTGGGCAGCCCGGCAGCGTCGATGCGCTTTTTCAGCTCTTCAATTTCGTTATGGCCTTCGTCGCCATCGCCCAGTTCTTTCTGAATGGCCTTCATCTGCTCATTCAGGTAGTACTCGCGCTGGCTGCGCTCCATTTGTTTTTTCACACGACCGCGAATGCGCTTTTCAACCTGCAACAGGTCGATTTCGGCATCCAGCAAGGCCAGCACGTGCTCGACACGGGCCGACAGGTCGATAATCTCGAGAATTTCCTGCTTCTGCTCGATCTTGAGCGCCATGTGCGCTGCCATGGTGTCAACCAGGCGACCGGGCTCATCGATGCTGTTGAGCGACGAGAGGACTTCTGCGGGGACTTTCTTGCCAAGCTGCACATACTGCTCGAACTGAGCCAGCAGGCTGCGCACAAATACTTCGGATTCGCGATCCGGGGCATCGACTTCGTCGATCAACGCGACGTCGGCGCGGTAATGGCCATCGACTTCGATGAAGCGTTCTACCGAACCACGCTGCTCACCTTCGACCAGCACCTTGACGGTGCCATCAGGCAGCTTGAGCAGCTGCAGTACGGTGGCAATAGTGCCGACGTTGTACAACGCCTTTTCATCAGGATCGTCGTCAGCCGGGTTTCTTTGCGCGAGCAGCAGAATCTGCTTGTCGCCCGTCATTGCCGCTTCAAGGGCTTCGATAGACTTCTCGCGCCCCACGAACAGCGGGATAACCATGTGCGGATAAACCACGACATCACGCAATGGCAAGAGAGGCAATTCAATAGTGGTCTTCATGATTTCGCCTCTACGGCGGCCAATTGGCCGGGACAGATGGAATTAGCTTGAAGCCAAGATGGGGGTAGCGTCCAAAAAAAACAAGCTCTAGAGCCACGACCCGCCAAGATCAATTTCTTCATACAAAACGAATGAACGGCTGAAAAATGCAAAAGGGGGCCAAAAAGGCCCCCTTCCGTATTACTTCACACGCCTATACACCTGCGTGTGTTACGCGTCAGGGGCAACCTTGGCAGGCGGCTCACTGTTTTCGTAGATCAGCAGCGGCTTGGACGTACCGTCGATAACGCTCTCATCGATCACCACCTTGCTCACGTCACTTTGCGACGGAATTTCGTACATGGTGTCGAGCAGCACGCCTTCTAGGATGGAACGCAAGCCACGGGCACCGGTCTTGCGCTCAAGCGCGCGACGGGCAACCGACTTCAGCGCGTCGGTGCGGAACTCGAGGTCCACGCCTTCCATCTCGAACAGCTTGGCATACTGCTTGGTCAGCGCATTCTTCGGCTCGGTGAGGATCTGTATCAAAGCAGCCTCATCCAGCTCGTCCAGCGTTGCAAGCACTGGCAGACGGCCCACGAACTCAGGGATCAGACCGAACTTGACCAGATCGTCAGGCTCGACTTCACGCAGGGACTCGCCAACCTTCTTGCCCTCCTCCTTGCTGCGAACTTCGGCATTGAAGCCGATGCCGCCACGGGTGGAACGGTTCTGAATGACCTTTTCCAGGCCCGAGAAGGCGCCACCGCAAATAAAGAGAATATTGCGTGTGTCCACTTGCAGGAATTCCTGCTGCGGATGCTTGCGACCACCTTGCGGAGGAACGGAAGCCACGGTGCCCTCGATCAGCTTCAGCAAGGCTTGCTGCACGCCTTCGCCGGAAACGTCACGAGTGATCGAAGGGTTGTCGGATTTGCGCGAAATCTTGTCGATTTCATCGATGTAGACAATGCCCATCTGAGCCTTCTCGACATCGTAATCACATTTCTGCAACAGCTTCTGGATAATGTTTTCAACGTCCTCACCCACATAACCGGCTTCGGTCAGGGTGGTGGCGTCAGCGATGGTGAACGGCACATTGAGCAGACGGGCCAGTGTTTCGGCCAGCAGCGTCTTGCCGGAGCCCGTAGGGCCGATCAGCAGGATGTTGCTCTTGCCCAGTTCAACGTCGTCATTCTTCTTGTCGCGCTGGTTCAAACGCTTGTAGTGGTTGTACACCGCTACTGCGAGGACCTTTTTGGCACGTTCCTGACCGATTACATACTGGTCAAGGATGCCGCTGATTTCTTTAGGCGAAGGCAATTTATGCGCGCTGCTTTCGGCCTGTGCTTCCTGCACCTCCTCGCGGATGATGTCGTTGCACAGGTCGACGCACTCGTCGCAGATAAAGACCGAGGGGCCGGCAATCAATTTGCGCACTTCATGCTGGCTTTTGCCACAGAAGGAGCAATAGAGCAATTTGCCGTTGTCCTCGCCGTTGCGGGTGTCAGTCATTCGATCGATCCAATCCGGTAGGCTTGCAACACAAGATGAAGGCTATTGCGGGCTTTTTCAAGTCCGCAGGCGGTCGGTTGTGCCGACCCCCTACATTTTGAGCCGCTTAGGCAGGCATTTGACGCTTGTTGATCACGGAGTCGATCAGGCCGTATTCAGCCGCACGCTCTGCGCTCATGAAGTTGTCACGCTCGGTGTCGCGCTCGATGGTTTCGAGGCTCTGGCCGGTGTGATGCGCCAGTAGCGAGTTGAGACGATGACGAATGTGCAGGATTTCCTTGGCATGGATGTCGATATCCGACGCCTGACCCTGGAAACCGCCCAGCGGCTGGTGAATCATCATCCGCGAGTTGGGCAGGCAATGACGCTTGCCTTCTGCACCACCGGCCAGCAGGAAGGCACCCATGCTGCAAGCCTGACCGATACAGATAGTCGAAACGTCCGGCTTGATGAACTGCATGGTGTCGTAGATCGACATGCCTGCTGTCACCGAACCGCCCGGCGAGTTGATGTAGAGATGGATATCCTTGTCCGGGTTTTCCGCTTCAAGGAAGAGCAGTTGTGCCGCGATAAGGTTGGCCATGTAGTCCTCTACCGGACCAACCATAAAGATGACTCGCTCCTTGAGAAGGCGCGAATAGATGTCATAGGCGCGTTCGCCACGGGCGGACTGCTCGATAACCATCGGGACCAGGCCGCCAGCGGCCTGGATGTCAGAGTTCTGCTGAATATAAGAATTGCGGGACATGTCCTGCATTCACTCCCAAATAGTCGAGTCTTGAATACGCACAAGCCAGCGCGAAGGCTGGCTTGTGGGTGTTTTCGCACGAAAAGAGAAATCAGTCGGCTTTTGGAGCTTCCACCGGCTTGACAGCTTCTTCGTAGGAGACCGATTTGTCGGTCACGCTAGCTTTCTGCAAAACAGTATCTACAACTTGCTCTTCAAGCACAACAGAACGTACCTCGTTCATTTGCTGCTCGTTCTTGTAGTACCAGGCAACAACCTGCTCAGGCTCCTGATAGGCGGATGCCATTTCCTGGATCATTTCACGTACGCGAGCATCATCAGGCTTGAGGTCGAACTGCTTGACGACCTCGGCAACGATCAGGCCCAGCTCGACGCGACGCTTGGCTTGCTCTTCGAACAGCTCAGCCGGCAACTGGTCTGGCTTGATGTTGCCGCCGAACTGTTGAACAGCCTGGACGCGCAGACGGTTGACTTCGTTTTCCAGCAGCGCTTTAGGCACTTCGATCGGGTTGGCAGCCAGCAGACCGTCCATGACCTGATTCTTGACCTTGGACTTGATCGCCTGACGCAGCTCGCGCTCCATGTTCTTGCGAACCTCGGTGCGGAAGCCTTCGATACCGGTTTCCTTGATGCCGAACTGCTTGAAGAACTCTTCGTTCAGCTCAGGCAGCTTTGGCTCGGAAACGGTATTGACGGTCACGGTGAACTCGGCAGCCTTGCCGGCCAGCTCGAGGTTCTGATAGTCCTCGGGGAAGGTCACGTTCAGAACGCGCTCCTCACCGGCCTTGGCACCAACCAGACCGTCTTCGAAACCAGGAATCATGCGACCCGAACCCAGCACCAGCTGGGTAGCCGTGGCAGAACCGCCAGCGAACACTTCGCCGTCGACCTTGCCCACGAAATCGATGTTCAGCTGGTCTTCGTTCTGGGCAGCACGGTCGGCCACTTCAAAACGAACGTTCTGCTTGCGCAGCACTTCCAGCATGTTGTCCAGATCGCTGTCCGCCACGTCGGCAGACAGGCGCTCTACGGCGATGGTGTCGAAACCGGCAACGGTGAATTCCGGGAATACTTCGAAAGTAGCCACGTATTCCAGGTCTTTGCCTTTTTCGAAAGATTTCGGCTCTACAGCAGGAGCACCGGCCGGGTTCAGCTTCTGCTCAACCACAGCTTCGTAGAAAGTAGCCTGAATCAGATCGCCCAGTGCTTCCTGACGTGCGCCGTCTTCATAACGCTGACGGATCACGCTCATAGGCACCTTGCCTGGGCGGAAGCCCGGGATCTTGGCTTTACGTGCGGTCTGCTGCAGACGCTTGTTGACTTCAGTCTCGATGCGTTCGGCAGGCACGCCAATGGTCATGCGGCGCTCAAGAGCGGAAGTATTTTCAACAGAAACTTGCATGGATATTCCTCGTTGCACAGACGTTAGCCGGCCGTTTCCGACCCCAGAATCAAGGGCATGCATTCTAGTGGGTCAAACTCAAGAAGTCACCCTACTGAAAAAGGGCGGGTTAACAAGAAGGAATCGGACTACAGCCGGAGGAGAAAGGAAAACACCTCGCATCACTCGCGACGTGTCTGGCACGGCCCCTATATAAGGAAACCTCTGCGCCGGACGATGACCGAATCCATCTACATAGCACGCCCCACTCGACCGGCGGCAGTATGGCCGCCGGACCCGCGAGGCGATGGAACGAATACGCCAAAACAAAAAAAGCCGCACTAGGCGGCTTTCTTTTTGTAGCTTTTGCAACCGAAGCGTTAGCACTCGACTACAGCTATCCTGGTGCGGACGGAGAGACTCGAACTCTCACACCTTGCGGCGCTGGAACCTAAATCCAGTGTGTCTACCAATTCCACCACATCCGCATTTCAGACTTTTAAAGCAAAGGCGCCAGACTATGAATCTGGCGCCCTTCTTAATATGGGGTGGACGATGGGGTTCGAACCCACGACCGCAGGAGTCACAATCCTGTGCTCTACCAACTGAGCTACGCCCACCATATTGCGCGTGACGATACAACTTACTTGCTGTGCCAAAGCTGCCTTGAATGGCGCACCCGGCAGGACTCGAACCTGCGACCATCCGCTTAGAAGGCGGATGCTCTATCCAGCTGAGCTACGGGCACTTATATAATTTGTATTCTTGCGAGAACAAACTAAAAGGCTTTCAATCACACCGAGCTGATTTGCAACTCTGCCTGACCTAATCAACCAGTGCTAGCTTAACCAGTGCTGGGCTCTGCCCGGCAAGTGCGACGAATCTTATAGACGGCCCCTGGGGTCGTCAACCTTTTTTTGAAAAAAATTCAGCTAGATAAAGGAGTTAGCGGAATATCCACAGCATGCGCCTTTGCCCTCGCGCCATGTCATGCGAGAATGCGCGCTCATTTTATTTCCTCTCGATGGTTAATCACGCGTCATGACTGCAAAACTAATCGACGGCAAGGCGATCGCCGCCAGCCTGCGCCAGCAGATCGCCAAACGTGTCGCCGAACGTAGCCAGCAAGGTCTGCGCACGCCGGGCCTCGCGGTGATTCTGGTCGGCAGCGACCCTGCCTCTCAGGTCTATGTCTCTCACAAGCGCAAGGACTGCGAGGAAGTCGGCTTTATCTCCCAGGCCTATGACTTGCCCGCTGATACCACTCAGGTTGCGCTGACCGATCTGATCGACCGCCTCAATGAAGACGCCGCTGTCGACGGCATCCTCCTGCAATTGCCTTTGCCAGCCCATCTGGACGCATCGCTGCTGCTCGAGCGCATCCGCCCGGACAAGGACGTGGACGGTTTCCATCCTTATAACGTCGGCCGTCTGGCCCAGCGCATTCCCCTGCTGCGACCGTGCACACCCAAAGGGATCATTACCCTGCTGGAAAGCACCGGAGTCGATCTGTACGGGCTGGATGCTGTGGTGGTTGGCGCGTCGAACATTGTCGGCCGCCCCATGGCGATGGAATTGCTGCTGGCGGGCTGCACCGTTACCGTGACCCACCGTTTCACCAAGGATCTGGCAGGCCATGTAAGCCGTGCCGATCTGGTGGTGGTTGCCGCTGGCAAGCCCGGCCTGGTCAAGGGCGAATGGATCAAGCCCGGCGCGATTGTCATCGACGTCGGCATCAACCGTCAGGACGATGGCAAGCTGGTTGGCGACGTGGTTTACGAGACTGCCCTGCCCCGCGCCGGCTGGATCACCCCGGTCCCTGGCGGCGTTGGCCCCATGACCCGCGCTTGCCTGCTGGAAAACACGCTGTACGCAGCGGAAACCCTGCACGACTGATCAGCCTGCAGCAATAAAAAACGGCACCTTCAAGGTGCCGTTTTTTTACCCCGACAAAACGTTACTTCTTGCCAGCCTCCCAGCTTTTCAGCAGGTCAGCGTAAGCGATGGTTTCACCCTTCGGTTTCTCGTTGGCAAGCTTGCGTTGCGGCGCGAGGAATTTGCCACCGCTTTGCTCAGCCTTGGTATACCACTCCTCGGCAGAGGTCTCGGGGTTCATCTTCGGCGCACACTTGCTGGCTTCCTGAACCTTGGAACGTTCGATGCGCGTCATGATGGCATCCTGATCCTTGGCCAGACCGTCCAGCGCCTGCTGTGCTGTCTTCTCGCCGGTGACCGCCTCGGCAACGTGGCTCCACCACAACTGTGCCAGTTTCGGATAATCAGGCACGTTGGTCCCGGTAGGCGACCACTGCACACGCGCCGGGCTGCGATAGAACTCCACCAGACCGCCCAGTTTCGGTGCCAGCGCGGTCATCTCCTTGGAGTTGATGTCGGACTCGCGAATAGGCGTCAGACCGACAATGGTCTTCTTCAGCGAAACGCTTTTCGAGGTCACGAACTGCGCATACAACCAGGCCGCCAGGCGCTTCTTCTCGTCGGAAGATTTCAGGAAGGTCCATGACCCCACGTCCTGATAACCGAGCTTCATACCTTCTTTCCAGTAAGGTCCTTTTGGCGAAGGTGCCATGCGCCATTTCGGCGTGCCATCGGCGTTCATGACTGGCAGGCCGGGCTTGGTCATGTCGGCAGTAAAGGCGGTGTACCAGAAGATCTGTTGCGCGACGTTACCCTGCGACGGAACCGGCCCGGACTCCGAAAAGGTCATGCCCGCAGCTTCAGGCGGTGCGTAGGCTTTCAGCCAGTCGAT
The DNA here is from genome assembly GCF_032586855.1 of Pseudomonas syringae group sp. J254-4. NCBI lineage: Bacteria > Pseudomonadati > Pseudomonadota > Gammaproteobacteria > Pseudomonadales > Pseudomonadaceae > Pseudomonas > Pseudomonas syringae group sp. J254-4. Next base: position 128,912 of record NZ_JAWHOO010000016.1, read on the forward strand.
GTATTTCTGGGTCGCGAACACTGCCGCTGGCCCGTTGGTATCGCCACCGCGGGTAATGCTGGAGCCGACCGGATGGCAATCCTCTACACGGATGCCCCACTCGTCCACCGGCAAACCGTTAGGCAGGCCCTTGTCGCCACTGCCGGCCATGGAGAACCAGGCATCGGTGAAGCGCCAGCCCAGCGACGGGTCCTTCTTGCCGTAATCCATGTGCCCGAAGACTTTCTTGCCGTCGATCTCCTTGACGTCTTCGCTGAAGAATTTGGCAATGTCTTCGTAGGCCGACCAGTTGACCGGGACGCCCAGCTCATAGCCGTACTTGTCTTTGAACTTCTTTTTCAGGTCGGGACGTTCGAACCAGTCGGCACGGAACCAGTACAGGTTGGCGAATTGCTGATCAGGCAGTTGATAAAGCTTGCCGTCCGGCGCGGTGGTAAACGAGGTGCCGATGAAGTCTTTCAGGTCCAGAGTCGGCGAGGTGACTTTGCTGCCTTCCGGACTGGCCATCAGGTCGGTCAGCGACAGCGCCTTGCCATAGCGGAAGTGCGTACCGATCAGGTCCGAGTCGTTGACCCAGCCGTCGTAGATACTTTTGTCCGACTGCATGGCGGTCTGCAGTTTTTCGATCACATCACCCTCTTGCAGCAAGTCATGGGTGACTTTGATACCAGTGATTTCAGTGAAGGCCTTGGCCAGGGTTTTCGATTCGTACTCGTGGGTGGTCAGGGTTTCCGATACCACCTTGATGTCCATGCCACGGAACGGCTCGGCGGCCTTGATGAACCACTCCAGCTCTTTCAACTGTTCTGCATCGGAAAGCGTACTCGGCTTGAATTCACTGGCCGCCCACTTCTTCGCCGCATCTTCGTACTGATCTGCCCACGCCGAAACACTCAACCCGCTGAGCATCATCATGGTCGCCAGCGTCACGCTATGTTGCAGCTTGTTTTTCTTATTGAACATAGTCATCTCCAATGTTGCTTTTATGTAGTCCCGCTTTTCGAATATCGCCGACCGGATCACCCCGGCAATCGCGCCCGGCCGCCCTCTAACCCCAACGCATCACCACCAACAGCCACACCAGGGAGGCCCCTGAAGCAATCCAGACACTCCAGTCGGTCGCGCCGATCACCAGCAAATGCAGGTAAGCGCTACCCAGAAGCCCAATGAACAAACGGTCGCCACGCGTGGTGGCAATCGGCAGAAAACCACGGCGCTCGATACTTGCCGAGCGCAATTCCCATACGGTCATTCCCGCCAGCAGCAATGCGATGCTGATGAAAAAGGCCGCGGTGGGCAGTGTCCAGGACATCCACTCCATTTTTTCGACTCCTCAGACACGACCAAGAGCAAAGCCCTTGACCACATGGTTGCGAACGAACCAGATCACCAGCATACCCGGCAGGATAGTCAACACCCCCGCCGCCGCCAGCACGCCCCAATCAATACCCGACGCCGAGACTGTACGGGTCATTACCGCAGCAATCGGTTTGGCATTGACCGATGTCAGGGTGCGCGCCAGCAACAGCTCAACCCAGGAGAACATGAAGCAGAAAAACGCGGTAACACCGATACCCGAGCCAATCAACGGAATGAAAATCTTCACGAAAAACTTCGGAAAGCTATAACCGTCGATGTAGGCCGTTTCATCAATCTCCTTGGGAACGCCGGACATGAAGCCCTCCAGAATCCACACCGCCAGCGGAACGTTGAACAAGCAATGCGCCAGAGCAACGGCGATATGCGTGTCAAAAAGGCCGATGGACGAGTACAGCTGGAAAAACGGCAGCAGGAACACGGCCGGTGGCGCCATGCGATTGGTCAGCAGCCAGAAGAACAGGTGCTTGTCGCCGAGAAAACGATAGCGTGAAAACGCGTAGGCTGCCGGAAGCGCAACGCTCAGCGATATCACGGTATTGAGGCACACGTAGTACAGCGAGTTCAGGTAACCGCTGTACCAGCTTTCGTCGGTGAAAATCACCTTGTAGTTGGCCAGGGTAAAGTCCTGCGGCCACAGGGTCAGGCCACCGAGGATCTCGGTATTGGTCTTGAACGACATGTTGATCAGCCAGTAAATCGGCACCAGCAGAAACAACAGGTAAATCCACAGCGGTATGATTTTGCGCAGACTCATGACCAGCCCCTCAATTCTTTTCGCTGTGAGTCATGGCGGTGTAGAACACCCATGACACCAACAGAATGATCAGGAAGTACACCAGCGAGAACGCCGCCGCAGGCCCCAGGTCGAACTGCCCGAGCGCCATGGTGGTCAGGGTCTGACTGAGGAACGTGGTGGAGTTGCCAGGACCGCCACCGGTGAGCACGAACGGCTCGGTGTAGATCATGAAGCTGTCCATGAAGCGCAGCATCACCGCGATCAGCAGCACGCTTTTCATCTTCGGCAGCTGGATATGCCGAAAGATGGCCCAGCCGGAGGCACGATCAATCCGCGCCGCCTGATAGTAGACATCCGGAATGGCGCGCAGCCCTGAGTAGCACAGCAAGGCCACCAGTGAGGTCCAGTGCCAGACGTCGATGACCAGCACTGTCACCCAGGCATCCGAAGCATTGGCGGCGTAGTTGTAGTTGATGCCCAGCACGTTGTTCAACGTGTAACCCAGCAAACCGATATCGCCACGGCCGAAGATCTGCCAGATGGTGCCGACCACGTTCCATGGAATCAGCAACGGAATGGTCATCACGATCAGGCACAACGATGACCAGCGACCTTTGGTGGGCATGGTCAGAGCGATCGCGATACCCAGCGGGATCTCGATCAGCAGCACGCAACCCGAGTAAATGAACTGGCGCAGCAGCGAATCGTGCAGGCGCGGGTCCTGCAAGACCTGGCGGAACCAGTCAGTACCGACAAAATAGCGGCTGGACTGGTCGAAGATGTCCTGCACCGAGTAGTTGACCACGGTCATCATCGGGATAATCGCGCTGAATGCCACCAGCAGAAACACCGGCATCACCAGCCACCAGGCTTTGTTGTTCTGCACCTTACGCATGGGACACCTCACTGGCCGGGCCGGCTTCAAGCAGGTAATCGTCGGCATAGAGCATCAGCCATTGACCTGGAAAGCTGATCCAGGCCTGACCGTGCGGCACCGGTTTGTCTTCCTGCAAACGAACCTTGAGCAGTTGCCCGGCCAGTTTCAGGGTAATGATCTTGTAGGTGCCGAGGTCTTCCACATAGGTTACGTCGGCGCACATCGCATCGTCGTAAGGCCCGTCCCAGACATGCACGAACTCTGGACGAATGCCCACTTTCAGACTTTTCCACGGTGTACTGGCAAGCTTTTGCTGCAACGACTCAGGCAGCGGCAGATGAATGTCGGCAAAACCGACACCGCCCGGTTGAGGCGTGACGTCAATCAGGTTCATGCCAGGGCTGCCGATGAAATAGCCGACAAAGGTGTGTGAAGGCTTTTCAAACAGCTCCCGCGGTGTGCCGAACTGCACAATCTGTCCGCCATACATCACCGCAATCTTGTCGGCGAAGGTCGACGCCTCCAGTTGATCGTGGGTGACGTAGACCATAGTGATATTGAATTGCTCGTGGATCTGCTTGAGCTTGCGGCGCAGTTTCCATTTCAGGTGCGGGTCGATGACCGTCAGCGGCTCATCGAAGAGAATCGCGGAAACGTCATCACGTACCAGACCGCGCCCCATCGAGACTTTCTGCTTTTCGTCCGCGCTGAGGTTGCGCGCTTTCTTTTTCAGCAGCGGCTGCAGGTCCAGGACATCGGCAATTTCGTTGACCTTGATGAGAATCCGCGCCTCGTCCAGGCCCTGATTGCGCAACGGAAAGGCCAGGTTATCGAACACCGTCATGGTGTCGTAGATCACTGGAAACTGGAAAACCTGAGCGATGTTGCGACGCTCTGGCGGCAGTTCGTTGACCACTTTCGAGTCGAACAGCACTTGCCCTTGAGAGGGACTGAGCAGCCCCGAAATGATATTGAGCAAGGTCGACTTGCCGCAGCCGGAAGGCCCGAGCAGCGCGTAAGCCCCGCCCTGCTCCCAGATGTGACTCATCTCGCGAATTGCATAGTCGTCAGGACCAGGCTTGGCGCTGTAACTGTGCGCCAGGTTCTGCAAGCGGATCTCGGCCATCAGGCAACCCTCGCCATGCGCAGGCCCGGCGCCTGAATCAGGCCGCCCTGCTGATCGAATACAAATAATTTGTGAGTCGGGATGTACACCCGAATCGATGCGTCAACGTCGTAGGCATGCACGCCCGGCAGGTGCAAAACCAGTGAAAACAGCTCGTTGCGCACATGCAGAAAGGTTTCCGAGCCACTGATCTCTGCCAGCTCGACGGTGACCGCCAGCTCCAGATCATCATCGTTGGAAGGCACAAGGCTCAAATGGCTGGGACGCACGCCAAAGCGGTATTCACCATCACCGACGGCCCGCAGGTCGACGTTGAGCGGGAAATGCACAAAGTTGGCGAAGCTGACTTCATTGCCGTCTATACGGCCCGGCATCAGATTGATCGGCGGTTCAGAGAACAGCTCGGCCGCCAATACCGTGCTAGGCCGGTGATAGACCTCGGGAGTCTTGCCGCTCTGCACCACCCGCCCTTCATGCAGAATAGTGGTGGTACCACCCAGCGCCAGCGCTTCATTGGGCTCGGTAGTGGCATAGATGGCAATGGTATGGCGGGCTGCAAACAGCTCGCGCATTTCCTGACGCAGCTCTTCACGCAGCTTGTAATCAAGGTTGACCAAAGGCTCGTCGAACAGGATCAACTCGGCGTCCTTGACCAGCGCCCTGGCCATCGCGGTGCGCTGCTGCTGCCCACCGGACAATTCGAGCGGGTGGCGTTGCAGGAATTTTTCGATGCGCAGCATCTTCGCCGTTTCCTGCACACGGCTGTGGATCACGTCCTTGGACAGACCGGCCTGACGCAGCGGCGAGGCGATGTTTTCGAACACCGTCATGCTTGGGTAATTGATGAACTGCTGATAAACCATCGAGACATTGCGCAGACGAACCGGTCGATTTGTAACATCGACCCCGTTCATCAGCACCCGCCCGCTGTCAGGCTTGTCCAGCCCGGCCATCAGGCGCATCAGGCTGGTTTTGCCGGACAGGGTTCGCCCCAGCAGAACGTTGAAAGATCCTGGCTCAAAGCTCAGGGAAGCGTCGTCGATCCAGACCTGACCATCGACCGCGCGACTGACGTGCTCCAGCGTGAGAGACATGGCGTGCCCTTTGTTGTTTTTTTCTTAAGGGTGAATGCGTGACTGTTTGCAGATAGCGACATTCGTGCCAGTTCGGCCAGATTGCTTGCGAGCCGCGAAACAGAGCCCTCCCCCGTATTCAGGGGGCGAAAGCCCTTTCACAGCTGAACAATAATGAACAGTAAACACTGAACACTTGAACAAAATGAACATTGACTTTGAACAAAACTGAACGACACTGGACGGACGTTGCGGGCAAGGATGGTCACGCCGACGGGACCTAAAAACAAAAACAACACGTCATATTCGCAGGCATCCTCATGTCTCAATCCAGCGCTTCGCTCGTTCACGACATCATCATTCAGGATTCATGGAGGCGCTGCCGGGATTTCGGTCTCAGCCATCAGACGCGTCCTTCATTCGGCCAACTGCCGGGCGCTGAGGTTTCCAGGCTGCTGGAGCGCCATCACGGGCTGGTGCAGACCACCCATCAGGAAGTCCTGCCGGTCTACGAAAACATTCTGAGCAACTCCAATTGCCTGATTCTGCTGGCCGACCCTCAAGGCCAGTTGCTCAAATCCTGGGGCGCGCAACGCTTCGTCGAGTCTTCCCAGGCACAGGGCTTCATGGCTGGTGCCAGCTGGAGCGAACGGGGCACCGGCACCAATGCCATCGGCACAGCACTGGCCTGTGAGCAGGCCATTCACATTGAACCGGACGAGCATTTCCTCAAGGCTAATCGCTTCATGACCGGTTCGGCTTCACCGATCTTCGATGCTGATCGACGCATCATTGCCGTGCTGGATGTGTCCAGCGACAGTTTCCTGCCCCCCTCGCATACGCTGGGTATGGTCAAAATGATGAGTCAGTCGGTGGAAAACCGACTGATCCTCGATCAGTTCCGCGACTCGCACTATCAGTTGATTTTCAATACGGGCCTGAACAATCTCGACAGCCAATGGGCAGGCCTGCTGATTTTTGATGAAAGCGGCCAGATCCTTTGCGCCAATCGACGCGCTGACAATTTATTGGGGACGCCGCCGTCCGGTGCCAGTATCGAAACGCTGTTCAAGTGCCCTATCCTGCAACTGCTCAGCGAGACAGAAGCGCGGCCGTTTGCACTACACGCGTTTGGCAACAATCGCTTTCAATGTCTGCTCAAGCGTCCGACCCGCAAGCCGCTGAAGCTGCACAGCGTCCAGCCGGTTCAGGCACCTGTCGCGCCGCGGAGCCTGGACCTGGAAGCGATCAGCTTGGGTGACGCAAAAATCGAGAAAGCTGTGAATCAGGCGCAGCGGCTGCTGGAAAAAGACATTCCGCTGCTGATCCACGGGGAAACCGGGGTCGGTAAGGAAGTGTTTGTCAAAGCCCTGCATCAAGCCAGTAGCCGCGCCACTCAGCCGCTGATCGCTGTCAACTGCGCGGCGATCCCGGCCGAACTGGTCGAAGCCGAGCTATTTGGCTATGAAAGAGGGGCGTTTACCGGTGCCAGTCAAAAAGGCAGCATTGGCCTGATCCGCAAAGCCGATAAAGGCACGCTGTTTCTGGACGAAGTCGGCGACATGCCCCTGCCGGTACAGGCGCGACTGTTGCGTGTGCTGCAAGAGCGCTGCGTCCAGCCACTGGGCAGCAGTGAGTTGTTTGCGGTAGATATACGCCTTATTTCAGCCACCAATCGCAGCCTGCGCGATCAGGTTCAGACGGGGCGATTTCGCCAGGACCTTTATTACCGGATCAGCGGCTTGAGCATCGAACTCCCGGCACTGCGCGAGCGCACCGACAAACATGCACTCATCCAGCGTATCTGGGAGCGACATCGCGACGCTCATCAACGGGCGGGTTTTTCCAGAGAAGTGCTCGAACTATTCGAACATCACCCGTGGCCGGGCAACATTCGTCAGCTCAACAGCGTGATTCAGGTGGCGCTGGCTTTGGCAGATGAACAGCCGATCAGTACCGAGCACTTGCCGGAGGATTTTCTGCTGGATATGGGCATGGATGAGGACTGCCGAGAGCTGGTGAAGGCTCAGGAATCCACCGTGCGCCTTCACACGACAGAAGACCTGAGCCAACTGTTTCAAGCGGCTGGCGGAAATATTTCACAGCTGGCAAAACGCCTGGGCGTAAGCCGCAACACATTGTACAAGCGGTTGCGGGAACAGCGGATTGTCTAGTTTTTGGCTTTCGGCAGACCGTACATCGAGGATCGGACGCGGAGCGTCCAGAACAGCATGCCCACGCGGAGCATGGGCACGATAGTCTTCCGGGTCATTATCGTTCACATGCTCCGCGTCACTAGCCGCCTTGCTTGATCAGTCCGCAAGGCGCCAGGTCGTGCCGCCCTTGCCGTCTTCCAGCAGTACGCCCATGGCGGTGATCTGGTCGCGAATCCGATCGGATTCGGCCCAGTCCTTCGCCGCGCGTGCAGCCAGACGTGCCTGAATCAGCGCTTCCACTTGCGCCGCATCGACCCGCCCTTCCGCGCCTGCACGCAAAAAGTCGTCGGCTTCCAGCTGCAGAACACCCAGCACACTGGCCAACTGCTTCAAGCGCGCCGCCAGACCCGCCGCTGCGGTGACATCGGATTCACGCAGGCGGTTGATCTCACGGACCATTTCGAACAGTACCGCACACGCTTCCGGCGTGCCGAAGTCATCATTCATCGCCGTACTGAAACGCTCGACGAACGCTTCCCCACCCGCAGGCTCGGCAACCGGCAACCCCTTGAGCGCGTGATAGAAGCGTTCCAGCGCCGCCTTCGACTCACGCAGGCTGTCTTCGGAGTAGTTGATCGCGCTGCGGTAGTGGCTGGATACCAGCAGGTAACGCACCACTTCCGGATGGTATTTCTCCAGCACGTCGCGGATGGTGAAGAAGTTGTTCAAGGACTTGGACATCTTCTCGCCATTGATGCGAATCATCCCGCAGTGCAACCAGGCATTGGCGTAGGTCTTGCCGGTGGCCGCTTCGCTTTGGGCAATTTCGTTTTCATGGTGCGGAAACTCCAGATCGCTGCCGCCACCATGAATATCGAAGGTGTCCCCCAGGCAGCAGGTCGACATGACCGAGCATTCGATATGCCAGCCCGGACGCCCTGCGCCCCATGGCGACTCCCAGCTCGGCTCGCCAGGCTTGACGCCTTTCCAGAGCACGAAGTCCAGTGGGTCTTCCTTGGACTCGTCCACTTCGATCCGCGCGCCGATGCGCAGGTCTTCGATCTTCTTGCGCGACAGCTTGCCGTAGCCCTGAAACTTGCCGACCCGGTAATACACATCACCGTTACCCGGCGCGTAGGCATAGCCCTTGTCGATCAGGGTCTGGATCATGGCGTGCATGCCAGCGATGTGATCGGTGGCACGCGGCTCCATGTCCGGCTTGAGGATGTTGAGGCGCGCCTCGTCCTCGTGCATGGCGTCGATCATGCGCGCAGTCAGCGCGTCGAATGACTCACCGTTGTCACGCGCACGATTGATGATCTTGTCGTCAATGTCGGTGATGTTGCGCACATAGGTCAGTTCATAACCGCTGAAGCGCAGCCAGCGCGTCACCAGATCGAACGCCACCATGCTGCGGCCATGGCCCAGGTGGCAGTAGTCGTACACGGTCATCCCGCAGACGTACATGCGCACCTTGTTACCATCCAGCGGTTTGAATACTTCTTTGCTCTTGGTGAGCGTGTTGTAAATAGAAAGCACTATCTGCCCCTCGGACATCTCAGGTCCAGGAATCCCGCAACGTGACCGTGCGGTTGAAGACTGGTTGACCGGGTTTCGAGTCCTTGATGTCCGCGCAGAAATAACCTTCGCGTTCGAACTGGAAACGGTCTTCCGGTTGCGCGTGTCCCAATGATGGTTCAGCACGACAACCGGTCAGCACTTGCAGGGAATCGGGGTTGATATTGTCCAGAAAGCTCGCGCCGTCTTCGGCTTTTTCCGGGTTGGCGGAGCGGAACAGGCGGTCATACAGACGCACTTCACATTCAACGCTCTCGGCCGCAGGCACCCAGTGCACAACGCCCTTGACCTTGCGGCCTTCGGGGTTCTTGCCCAGGGTGTCAGGATCGTAGGAGCAACGCAGTTCGACGATGTTGCCCTCTGCGTCCTTGATCGCTTCGTCGGCACGGATCACATAGCTGCCACGCAAGCGTACTTCACCATTGGGTTCAAGACGTTTGTAGCCTTTTGGCGGCTCTTCCATGTAATCGTCGCGATCGATGTAAATCTCCCGCGAAAACGGCAGCTCGCGCATGCCCAGGTCTTCTTTCGGATGGCGCGGCAGTTCCAGCTTCTCGACCTGACCTTCCGGGTAGTTGGTGATGACCACTTTCAGGGGGCGCAGCACACACATGGCGCGCGGGGCGCTGTGGTCCAGGTCATCGCGAATACTGAATTCGAGCATGCCGAAATCGACAACGCCGTCAGAGCGGTTGGTGCCGATCATTTCGCAGAAATTGCGAATCGATTTCGGCGTGTAGCCACGGCGACGGAAGCCCGACAGAGTCGACATGCGCGGGTCATCCCAGCCATTGACGTGTTTCTCGTCAACCAGTTGCTTGAGCTTGCGCTTGCTGGTGATGGTGTAGTTCAGGTTCAGGCGCGAGAACTCGTACTGGCGCGGCTTGCACGGCACCGGCAGGTTATCGAGGAACCAGTCGTACAACGGACGATGGCTTTCGAACTCCAGGGTGCAGATCGAGTGAGTGATGCCTTCAAGGGCATCCGACTGACCGTGGGTGAAGTCATAGATCGGGTAGATGCACCACTTGTCGCCGGTCTGATGGTGATGCGCATGACGAATGCGGTAGATAATCGGGTCACGCAGGTTCATGTTCGGCGAGGCCATGTCGATTTTGGCACGCAGTACACGAGCGCCATCTTCGAATTCACCAGCCTTCATACGCGCGAACAGGTCGAGGTTTTCCTCGACGCTGCGCTCACGGAACGGACTGTTCTTGCCCGGCTCGGTCAGGGTGCCACGGTATTCGCGCGCCTGCTCGGGGGTCAGATCGTCTACATAGGCCTTGCCCGACTTGATCAGCTCGACCGCCCAGTCGTGCAACTGGTCGAAATACTGCGAGGCGTAGCGCACTTCGCCCGCCCACTCGAAGCCCAGCCACTTGACGTCGCTCATGATGGCGTCGATGTATTCCTGGTCTTCCTTGGCCGGGTTGGTGTCATCGAAACGCAGGTGCGTATCGCCACCGAACTCCTTGGCCAGACCGAAGTTCACGCAGATCGACTTGGCGTGACCGATGTGCAGGTAACCGTTGGGCTCTGGCGGAAAGCGCGTGATGATTTTGCTGTGCTTGCCCGAGTCCAGGTCTGCCTGCACGATAGGACGCAGGAAATTGGTCGGTACGGCTGGGCCTGCCTTGGAATGGGCAGCGGGTTCTGGAGTGGGCTTGCTCATAGGATCCTTGGACATACGTGCGCGGCCAGGGTAGGCCGACTAAATCAAAGCGCTTATCATAGCCGAAGCTGTCAAGTCCCTGACAACAGAGTGCACATTTGAGGGCATAAAAGCTGCAAAAGCGCTGAAAAATGTAACCTCGTCCGTAAACTGCGCGTCAGGGTCATAATGTGCCCATTCATGCATGACTATAGAGCGACTTTCCACATGTCCAAAGTAAAGCTGACCACCAACCACGGCGACATCGTTCTGCAACTGAACGCAGAAAAGGCGCCACTGACTGTAGCCAACTTCATCGAATACGTTAACGCTGGCCACTACGAAAACACGGTTTTCCACCGTGTAATCGGCAACTTCATGATCCAGGGCGGCGGTTTCGAGCCAGGCATGAAAGAAAAGAAAGACAAGCGCCCGAGCATTCAGAACGAAGCCGATAACGGCCTGCCGAACAAGAAATACACTGTGGCCATGGCCCGCACCATGGAGCCGCATTCGGCCTCTGCGCAGTTCTTCATCAACGTGGCTGACAACGCCTTCCTGAACCACAGCGCCAAGACCGTTCAGGGCTGGGGTTACGCGGTGTTCGCCGAAGTCATCGAAGGCACCGACGTCGTCGACAAGATCAAGGGCGTTGCGACTTCCAGCAAAGCCGGTCATCAGGACGTGCCTGTAGAAGACGTGATCATCAAGAAAGCCGAGATCGTTGAGTGATACTGCTGATCTCCGATCTGCACCTTGAACAGGAGCGCCCGGACATTACCCGGGCGTTTCTGGATCTGCTCGCGGGCCGCGCCCGCGAAGCCGAGGCGCTGTATATCCTCGGGGATTTCTTTGAAGTCTGGATCGGTGACGACGCCATGTCACCGTTTCAGCTTTCAATCTGCAAAGCCCTGCGCGCATTGAGTGACAGCGGCACACGAATTTTTCTGATGCACGGCAACCGCGACTTCATGATCGGCAAGGGTTTCTGCAAGGCAGCGGGTTGCACCCTGTTGAGCGATCCGAGCGTCGTGCAGTTGAACGGTGAGCCCGTGTTGTTGATGCATGGCGATAGCCTGTGCACCCGCGATGAAGGTTACATACGGATGCGCCGTTATCTGCGCCATCCGCTGACGCTTTTCATTCTGCGCCATTTGCCGCTGGGCACCCGGCACAAGCTGGCGCGCAAGTTGCGCAATGAAAGCCGTGCGCAAACCCGTATGAAGGCCAATGATATTGTCGATGTGACGCCAGACGAGGTGCCGCGGATCATGCAGCAGTTCGGCGTGCGCACCTTAGTACACGGCCACACTCATCGCCCCGCGATTCATAAGTTGCAGATTGGCGATCAGGCAGCCAGACGCATTGTGCTGGGCGACTGGGATCGTCAGGGCTGGGTGTTGCAGGTGGATGAGCAGGGTTTCAGTCTGAGCTCATTCGACTTTGTGCCCGAGACGACTGCGCTGTTGAATTGATGGCGCGGGAACGCGGCTGAGAGCACAGCGGTTCTGCGATGTCAGGTGGATTGGGGTTCGACTCAGGTCACCTTTTTCGCCCCTCGGAGAGTTACTTTGAGGGGCCATAGTAACCAAAGCCCCTCGCCCCTGTTTCCGGCCCGACTTCGTCGGATTCCTTCGCCCTGTCACTAAGGTCGCACTCTGCGTCGCCAGTGCCATCGCGGATGAAAAGCACTGCGTTAGCAGCTGCTACTTATATGGCATACCGATCTTGAAGCTCAGGCAATCGACCGCATCACCGGCTCATCGCCTGTAACAGGCACATCATGCAACGATATTTTCGAGGTTTCCGGCAAGGACAGGCCGCCAGCCATCGCCAATACGGCTACGGCGATGAGGTAGAACGCTGGCGACAGGTTGCTGCCCGTGACACCGATGAGCCAGGTCGCCACCAGCGGCGCGGTGCCGCCGAACAGGGTGTAGGCCATGTTGTAGGTGATTGCCGAGGCGGTATAGCGGGTGCGGGTCGGGAAGGTTTCCGATAACAGCGCTGCCGTCACTACACCGCACAGCACTGCGCCCACAGCAAGCAGCATGACCCCGACGATCGAGGCAATGAACGAGCCGGAGCTGGCCATCAGGAATGACGGAAACACCACGACCATCAGCAGAGTACAGGCGGTTGCCATAGTGACCCGACGGCCAACCCGATCCGAATAGGCACCGGCCAGCGGACAGAGAGCAGCCGCAAAGGCCAGTGCGATCAACGACACCAGCAACGCCGTCGCCCTCCTCAACCCGCCCGCCACTTGCAGGTAGGTCGCAAAGTAAGTGGTGAACATATAGAACGACAGCGCCGTTAACGACACGAACGCTCCAAGACAACACATGGCTACTGCATGATGGCGCAAGGTGTCCTTGAGTGGCGAGTGAGCCACGGCGTGCTCTTGCGTGACAGCCTGAAATGCCGGGGTTTCGTCGAGCTTCCAGCGCAGGTACAAACCGACAAGCCCCAATGGCGCTGCAATCAGAAACGGCAGGCGCCAGCCCCAACTACTCATGGCCTCGGTCGACAGTGACGACTCCAGCGCGTAAGCCACCACTGCTGCGGCAGCAAAGGCGGAAAACGTCGACACCGGCACGAAGCTGCCGTACCAGGCCCGCTGCGTGCGCGGCGCGTGCTCCATGAGGTAGGCGCAGGCCCCGGCATACTCGCCACCGGCCGAGAAACCCTGCGCACAGCGAATCACAGTCAGCAGAATCGGTGCCATCACGCCAATCGCCGCATACGTCGGTAACAAACCGATCAGCGTGGTCGCGCCTGCCATCAACAGGATGGTCATCGCCAGGGTCTTCTTGCGCCCGATGCGGTCACCCAGCATGCCAAAGAAAATCCCGCCCAATGGCCGGAATGCGAAGGCCACGGCAAACACGGCGAAGGTTTTCAACAACGCGGCGCTGCTGTCACCGCTGGGGAAAAATTGCAGCGCGATGGTGGTTGCCAGAAAGCCGTACACGGCGAAATCGAACCATTCGACGAAGTTGCCGATGGCCGCTGCGACGATGACCTTTTTCAGCGTGGCAGGATCGACTTGCTCTACGGCGGTAGTTGTCATGGCTGACCTCGGCGTATTGATCTGGAATGGACCAATTATCGAGACAGCGACCCGGATGCCTCACTCCAGAAGTGTCATCCACGTAGTCATGGCCGACGTCTCGCCACCGATCTGCGCAGAATTCATGCCAAGCGCTCTGCGACAAGGCTTACAGGCCCATCGCGCGCCGCCCCTGCAGGCCACCGGTATGGACGAGGACCAGACGGCTGCCTGACTTGAACCGACCGGCCAGCACCTCATCGTGCAGGGCCAGCAAAGCCTTGCCGGTGTACAAGGGCTCCAGAGGTACGCCGCTATGCGCCTCGCTGCTGGCGATGAAGTCGAGCAGCGCGGCATCGGTTCTGGCGAAACCGCCCCGGCTGGCCTCCAGCAGGACACAGGCAGCGGGCAGGCTCGGCGAGGCGTTCACCTGCGACCCTGCGGCTTCTTTCAACACAGCCATGATGTTTTGAGCAACGCCATGATCGTCCGGCACCGCCATCGCGCCATATACCGGATGGGCGCCGGCCTCGGCCAACAGCAAACCGGCAAGCGTTGTGCCTGTGCCAACTGCCAGCCACCAGCCGTGATAATCGTCCCAGCCAAGGTGCCCGAGCTGGCTATCGACCATCTCCCGCAACCTTGCGCAGCCCAGCGCACCGGCAAGCCCGCCACCGCCTTCGGCAATCGGATACAGCTCAGGATATTGCGCCTGCCAGGGCAGCCAGAAATCTGCAGCATGTCGTGCTCGATAACCCGCATAGCCCAGCCAGTGCAATTGCATGCCAAAAGCTTGCAGGTCCAGTACCGTCGGCGTCTGCTGGGCGTGACCACGCAACAGGCCCACCGTCGGGAAACCGAAGCGCTTGCCCGCTGCCGCCAGCGCATGGAGATGATTGGAGTGTGCGCCGCCCAGGCTGATCAATCCCTCTGCACCCGCCTCGACAGCCTGGGTCAGGTGTTCGCTGAGCTTGAACCATTTGTTGCCGCTGATGAGCGAGTCAATAAGGTCCAGGCGCAGGATTGCCACCTCCACCCCGGCATCTTGCAGCCAGGGCAGGTTCAAGCGTTGCAGCGCAGCAGTGGGCTGCCAGTCAAGGGCGTCAACAATCATCCGCGCAGTTTACAGACAAGCTCAATCAGAGCGCAGCGGCCAGACGCGAACCCTGATCGATAGCGCGTTTGGCATCCAGCTCGGCGGCAACGTCTGCACCGCCGATCAGATGCACGCTTTGCCCGGCGCTGACCAGATCGTCATACAGCTCGCGCAGCGGGTCCTGCCCGGCGCAAATCACAATGTTATCTACCGCCAGCAGCTTTTCCTCGCCGTCTTCACCAATACGAATATGCAAACCGACATCGTCGATTTTCAGGTACTGGACGCTATTGAGCATCTGCACCTGTTTGTTTTTCAGCCCGGTGCGGTGAATCCAGCCAGTGGTCTTGCCCAGGCCGTCGCCCACCTTGGAACTCTTGCGTTGCAGCAGGTACACCTGGCGTGCCGGAGCGTGCACATCAGGTTTGATCCCGGCCACGCCGCCGCGCGCTTCAAGCATGGTATCGATGCCCCACTCTTTCCAGAACGCCTCGCGATCCAGGCTGGTGGCCACGCCCTGGTGTACGAGAAATTCCGACACATCGAAACCGATACCGCCTGCGCCGATCACTGCCACGCTGCGCCCGACCGGCTTGCGCTGCAAAATGACATCCAGATAGCTGAGCACTTTTTGGTTATCGATACCTGGGATGGCAGGAGTGCGCGGTGCGATGCCGGTTGCCAGAATCACCTCGTCAAAGCCGGCCCCTAGCAAGTCTTCGGCTTTTATGCGAGTGCCGAGGCGCAACTGCACGCCGGTTTCTTCCACTTTGTTGCGGAAGTAACGCAGCGTCTCGGAGAACTCTTCCTTGCCCGGCACGCGCTTGGCGATATTGAACTGGCCACCGATTTCGCTGGCCGAATCGAACAACGTCACCTCATGTCCGCGCTGGGCAGCAACGGTTGCAGCGGCCAGCCCGGCGGGACCGGCACCCACCACGGCAATTTTCTTCACCTGCCGGGTTGGCAGGTAGTTGAGCTCGGTCTCGTGACAGGCGCGCGGGTTGACCAGGCAACTGGTCAGCTTGCCGCCGAAGGTGTGGTCAAGGCAGGCCTGATTGCAGCCAATGCAGGTGTTGATCCGTTCGGCGTGCCCCGCCGCAGCCTTGTTGACGAATTCCGGGTCGGCCAGAAAAGGACGCGCCATCGAGACCATGTCGGCGTCGCCTTCGCTGAGGATGCGCTCGGCAACTTCCGGGGTATTGATCCGGTTGGTGGTGATCAGCGGCACCTTCACCGAACCACGCAGTTTGGCAGTAACCTTGCTGAACGCTGCGCGCGGCACCTTGGTGGCGATGGTTGGAATACGTGCCTCATGCCAGCCGATCCCGGTGTTGATCAGCGTCGCACCCGCCTGTTCGACCGCCTTGGCCAACTGGACGATCTCTTCCCAGGTGCTGCCACCCTCCACAAGGTCCAGCATCGACAGGCGAAAGATAATGATGAAATCAGCCCCGACCGCCTCACGCACCCGCGTAACGATCTCGACCGCCAGGCGCATACGGTTTTCATAGCTGCCGCCCCAGCGATCGGTGCGGTGGTTGGTATGGGCGGCGAGGAATTGATTGATGAAATAGCCTTCCGAACCCATGATTTCGACACCGTCATACCCGGCACTGCGGGCCAGCGTGGAACAGGTCACGAAATCAGCGATCTGCTTTTCGATGCCCTCTTCGTCCAGCTCACGCGGCGTGAACGGGTTGATCGGCGCCTGAATGGCACTTGGCGCAACCTGCTTGCGGCTATAAGCGTAGCGACCGGCATGCAGGATCTGCAGGCAGATCTTGCCGCCAGCCTCGTGGACCGCACGAGTAACGATGCGATGCTGCTCCGCCTCTTCGGCATTGGTGAGTTTTGCCGCACCGTCGTAGACACCACCCTCTTCGTTTGGCGCGATCCCGCCGGTCACCATCAACCCGACCCCGCCGCGTGCCCGCTCGGCAAAATAAGCCGCCATGCGCTCGAAACCACCCGGCCGCTCTTCAAGACCAGTGTGCATCGAGCCCATCAAGGTCCGGTTGCGCAAGGTTGTGAAGCCCAGGTCCAGCGGGGCCAGCAGGTGCGGGTAATGAGCAGCAGTCATGGCGAAGCTCCATCGAGTCAATCACGGGAAAACAAGGACCTCTGCGGGTCCTCTCATGGGCAACAGTAAAGACGCATCCAGCCCCACACTCAATGACCGAAAGTGACAAGTTATTGATCCAAACGCGCAGCGGCACTTGGCAAGCGCCTGACGTCGTCCTACCCTAGTCGACAATTTCCTGATGGCAGCCAGCCGGCCTTTTTATGCGCAAACTCTTCGCCATCTGTCTGATCCTGCTGAGCGTAGCCAGCCTTGTCAGTTACGCAGTCTGGACCGGACAACGTCCGGCGGGCCATTACCTGTCCGATCTGCGCATTCGCCTGGCAATCAATGAAGGCGAGCCCAGTGAACGCGGAAACCTGCTGGGCATCGAGCCGGAGCTGTTCCCCACGGACTACCAGAACACTGACCGACTGCACCGCAAGCTGGCAGCCTATCTGCAACAGGCCCGCGATTACGGGCTGATCAACCACAGAACGGTGGTAGTACTCCCCGAGCATATCGGCACCTGGCTGTTCGCCAGTGGAGAGAAGGATGAGCTTTATCAAGCCGCAACGGTCGATGAAGCGATGGACTGGCTGTCCTGGAGCAATCCGCTGCAATTCATCATGGCGATGCTCAGTGCCGAAGGCCGAGACCGTGTAGATGACGCCCATCTGCGCCTCAAGGCAAGATCGATGGCACGTGACTACCAGGCACTGTTCGGCGGCCTGGCCAAAGAGTTCGGTGTAACACTGGTGGCAGGCTCGATTGTGCTGCCGGAACCGAGTGTCGAAAACGGTCAGTTGAAAGTCGGTAAAGGTGCCCTGTACAACAGCAGCCTGACATTCGGCAGCGATGGCCAGCCGCTCGGCCAGCCTCAGCGTCAGCTGTACCCGGACCGTTTTCAGAAACGCTACGTGCACACGGCGAGCGACGCACCGTTGAATGTGCTCGACACGCCCGCAGGGCGTCTGGCGGTGCTGATCGGCGGCGACAGTTGGTACGCGGACAATTACGCACGCTTGAATCAGAGCGGCGCGCAGCTGATTGCGGTGCCTGCTTTTGTGATCGGCAAGGCCACCTGGTCCGAACCGTGGCGCAAGCCCCGGCACTCAGACATCGATATGGCAGCCGACAATCCAAGCGAGGGCGAAGCCTGGCATCGCCTGACCCTGATCAGCCGTCCTGCACAAAGCAGTGCACAGGCAGGGGTCAGCGTGTTCATGCGCGGGCAGTTCTGGAATCAGGGCGTTTCCGGGCAAAGTTTTGCCAGCCACGCAGGTCAGACAATAGCCGAACCGTCGTCTGACAATGGCCCCGCTGGCGGTGCCCGTCTGATCAACCTCTGGCTTTGATGATGTCGACCTTGACCCTGCGCCTTGGTGACCTGTCGGTGGGCTACATCCAGAGTCTGGCCGGCGCGGTCACTCGCTTGGGCAAGAATCCTGATCCGCTGCTCGAGCAGTACGGTCTGGACCCCGCCCGCCTGAGTCAGGCGGGTGCGCGACTGTCGATCCCGCGCTATATGCGCCTGGGACATGCTGCCATACAGCTTACCGGCCAGCCCGGGTTCGGCTTGTACATGGGCCAGCTCAGTCGTTTCGCGCATGCAGGTCTGGCGGGCGTGACCGCCGCGCAGGCCCCCACAGTGCGCGAGGCCGCCCGCACACTGATCCGTTTCGAGCCATTGTATGCGTCCAACTATCGCGGTCAGTCGAGCTTTCACGAGGATGCGCAAGGCGCCTGGATGCGCTTCTATTCAATCAGCCCCTATAACGCGTACAACCGCTTTGTTGTGGACTCGATCCTGGCGGGCTGGCTTGCTCAGCTCTCGACACTGGCGGGCACCGGGCTGCGTGCACAACGCGTCGAGATAGAATTCGAAGCGCCTGACTACGCCGCGCAATACGCCAGCCTGAGCGACAGCCCGGTGATATTTGCCGCCGCCACCAATCAATTGCGCCTGGATCAGAACTGCCTTGCATTACGCAACCCGGACCACTGCCCGAGTACCTGGCGGCATCTGCTGCAATTATGCGAAGCCGAGCTGGAGCAACAGACCCGTACCCGCAGCTTGCGTGAACGCATCATTCAACTGCTTGGGCCGCTATTGAACGGCGGCAGGGAACCGGATCTGGAAGAAGTGGCGGCAAGGCTCAAGCTGCCGACCTGGACACTACGACGCAAGCTGGCCGAGGAAGGCACATGCTTTCGCGCCGTGCTCAATGACACGCGGCGTGATCTGGCGATGACTTATATTCGCGACACTGAACTGGCGTTCGGGGAGATCGCCTACCTGCTGGGGTTCGCTTCTGCCGAAGCCTTTCAACGCGCCTTCAAACGCTGGAACGGACAGACTCCGGGAGAGTTCCGCCGCAGCCAGCGCCAAAGCGCATGAAGCCGTTCATAGCTCGGTAGCGTCGTCGGCAGGCTCTACCGGGTCCAGCTCCGATGCACGGTATTCAAGCAGTTCTTCCTGGTATTCGTCCATTTCTTCGCCCTCTTCGCTGATTGAGTATGGGTGATAATTAAAGCTGAAATAACTGACCGCAAGATCAACATTAAAGTGCCAATGTGAAATAAAAATGTTGATCCCTATCAAACAGACGAAAAAGATCGTCGCCGATTCAGCACGTGTCGCTATACGCTGCCAGTCAGGCACTATTGACTTGCAGGCCCGTGTCGACCTAACCTCAGGGCCATGAACCTCATCAAGCAAAACCTCGGCCAGATTATTATTACCGTCATTCCAGTCATGGCGGGTTAGCCGACGTTTGCAAAAACCCGCCCTGGAGGCGGGTTTCTTCTGTCTCCTGGGCAACATTATTGAACCAGGAGTCAGACATGATCGTTATCCCTCGCTCTATCGCCCTTCGTGCTTCACTGAACCTGATTATCGCTCTGCCATCTGTTGCGGCGCTGCGCATGTATGAGGGATCAACGCGATGAGCCAAGGCCAGCACGATCTGCTCAACCATTACGCCCGCAAGATCCTCACCTCCCGCGTTTATGACGTGGCGGTCGAAACCCCGCTGCACGGCGCTCGCCAGCTGTCCGAGCGGCTGGGAAACCGGGTATTGCTCAAGCGCGAAGACCTCCAGCCGGTGTTCTCCTTCAAGATTCGTGGCGCGTACAACAAGCTGGCGCAATTGACCGCAGAAGAGGCCGCACGCGGCGTGGTCACGGCCTCGGCGGGCAATCACGCACAAGGCCTGGCACTGGCGGCACGCGAACTGGGCATTCTGGCGACCATCGTCATGCCGCGCACCACCCCGGAAATCAAGGTCGAAGGCGTTCGCTCGCGGGGCGCCACGGTGGTGTTACACGGCGATTCATTCCCGGAAGCGCTGGCCTACTCGCTGAAGCTGGTCGACGAACAGGGCTTCGTCTACATCCACCCGTATGACGACCCCGACACCATCGCCGGTCAAGGCACCGTGGCGATGGAGATTCTTCGTCAGCAGCCGGGGCAGCTGGACGCTATCTTCGTACCGGTCGGTGGCGGCGGTCTGATCGCGGGTATCGCGGCATACGTCAAATACCTGCGCCCGGAGATCAAGGTCATCGGTGTAGAGCCGGATGACTCCAACTGCCTGCAAGCGGCAATGGCCGCCGGGGAGCGCGTGGTGCTGAGCCAGGTCGGGCTGTTTGCCGATGGAGTGGCGGTGGCGCAGATCGGCCATCACACCTTTGAAGTGTGCCGTCATTATGTCGATGAAGTGATCACCGTCAGCACCGATGAAATATGTGCGGCGATCAAGGACATCTACGACGACACCCGTTCGATCACCGAGCCCTCCGGCGCGCTGGGCGTGGCCGGGATCAAGAAATACGTCGAGCAGCGCGGCATCAGCGGTCAGACACTGGTGGCCATCGACTCCGGGGCTAACGTCAACTTCGACCGCTTGCGTCACGTTGCTGAGCGCGCCGAGCTGGGCGAAGGCCGCGAAGCGATCATCGCCGTGACCATTCCCGAGCAGCCGGGCAGCTTCAAGGCATTCTGCGAAGCCATCGGCAAGCGCCAGATCACTGAATTCAACTACCGCTACCACACCGACCGTGAAGCACACATCTTCGTCGGCGTGCAGACTCACCCGGAGAACGACCCGCGCAGCGCACTGATCGCCAGCCTGACCGGGCAGGGTTTTCCGGTGCTGGACCTGACCGACAACGAACTGGCCAAACTGCACATCCGCCACATGGTCGGCGGGCATGCCGAGCGCGTCGACGATGAAGTGGTGCTGCGTTTCGAATTCCCTGAGCGGCCGGGCGCGCTGTTCAACTTCCTCAACCGCCTGGGCGGACGCTGGACCATCTCGATGTTCCACTACCGCAACCACGGCGCAGCAGACGGCCGTGTGGTCGCTGGTCTGGTGGTGCCGGAGGAAGAGCGGCATCTGGTGGGCGCAGCGCTGGACGAGATTGGTTACCCGTATTGGGACGAGAGCGAGAACCCGGCGTACCGCTTGTTTCTGGGCTGAGGACGTAGATACCCCTCGTTCCTCATGCGGACCGGCATAGCTACGCGGAGCATGGGCGCGATAGAGGTTCTCTGGACACCTTGATTATCGTCCCCACGCTCTGCGTGGGGATGCAGTTCTGGACGCTCTGCGTCCGCCGTGCATGATCACGACAGCCGTTATTGAGCGGGCTCAGCCTCGGCTGGCTTGGCGCTGTCTGCTGGCTCGGCTGCCGGTGTGTCGACCGTTTCCGCCTTGAACGATGCAGGCTCGGCTGGCGCTGGCAATGGTTCGCTTGCCGCAGGCGGCGTGGCTGATTCGGCAGCGGGTTCGGCCTTGGCGGGCGACTCCGTTGCTGCTGGAGCCAGTTTGGCGGGTTCGGCCGCCTTGGCCGCCTTGGCAGGCTCGGGTGCGGCAGGGGCTACATCAGGAACACCCAGATCTGCCTTGGGCTTCTCGACAATATGCGCAGCCTTTTTCACTTCCGGTGGCAGGAAGTTTTCCACCAGACCGAAAAAGCGCTCGTAAAACTTCGCCGATGACACGGTTTCACTGGCCACCTTGACCATCGAGTCATCAGTGGAGCCTATCGGCATCGAGACGGAACCCAGCACTCCAACCCCGAGGCTGGCCGAGTTGTTGGTCTTCTTCAGCGCATAGCGGTCCTGCAGAGCGTTGGCGAACATGGTGGAACTACCATCCTTCGCATCAGCAGCGCACACCAGATTGAAGCTGATTTCAATATGCGCATCGCCGGTCTGTTGAAAGCTCTTGCGACCGGCAATCATCTTCGGATCGCTGCTGGTGATGATATAGCCCTGACTCAACAAGGCACGCCGCCCCGCTTCGCAATAAGCCAGGTCGGTGGCGGGATAACTACGGGAGAAGGTCCCGGCGTCATCGAAATGTTCGTGGTCATAAACCGCCTGCTTCGGCGATGAACAACCAGCTGCCATCAACACGGCAGAGATCCAGAATGCGGTACGAACGTTCAGTAGCTTAAACATCGAAAATCCTGAGGAAGGAAAAGACTGCCAGCAAGACTGCGAACTGGGAAATGGCGGTAAGTCTGCAACAAGGCCGACGCTGGATCAACGTACAGATCAAAAGGATTTGGATACAACACGTGTTCAGGCCAACCACCCTACTCGCCTACGGACAAAACGCAGACAACAAAAAAGCGACCCGAGGGTCGCTTTCGTGTTTGCTTCAAGGAGTTCAAGGGCCTTGAAGCGGTGTATGGCGCAGCGGACGGGACTCGAACCCGCGACCCCCGGCGTGACAGGCCGGTATTCTAACCGACTGAACTACCGCT